>CAMQUV010000023.1 GCA_947037995.1 uncultured Rikenellaceae bacterium | reverse complement strand
CACTAATGACTCTAAACTATTTAATGCCGATGCATACAAAAACTCCTTGGGGAAAATAAAAAGATTTGCATTAACGTTTACTAATAAAATCATAAATAAAACTAAATAATAATAGAATTACAAAAGTTAAAATGAACAATACTACACCTATTAATAATACAAATCCTACTAAATCTGTTCTGAGCACCATCGAACAGGCAGTTGAAGACTTTAAACTGGGCAAAATGATTATCGTGGTGGATGATGAAGACCGTGAAAATGAAGGAGACTTTGTTTGCGCGGCTGAACTTATTACACCCGAAATGGTCAACTTTATGCTACATAACGGTCGTGGAGTGCTTTGTGTGCCTATTACTGCCGATAGATGCGAAGAACTCGAAATGGAAATGATGGCTAGCAACAATACCTCGATGCTTAGTACACCATTTACTATCTCGGTCGACCTTCTTGGTGATGGTTGTACTACTGGCGTTGCCGCTACGGATAGAGCAAAAACTATTAGAGCACTAGCAAACCCTCTGACCAAACCAGAGGAACTAGGTAGACCAGGACACATTTTTCCGCTTAGAGCGCAGAATAAAGGCGTGCTAAGACGCGCCGGACACACAGAAGCTGCCGTAGACCTTGCCCGCCTGGCTGGACTACAACCCGCAGGGGCACTTATCGAGATTATGAATGAGGATGGGACGATGGCGCGTATGCCGGAACTTATTGAATTGTCGAAAAAATTTGATATGAAAATAATCTCAATCGCAGACCTAATTGCCTATAGAATTAAGGCGGAGTCTATTGTCGAAAAGGGCGAAACTGTGAATTTCCCTACTCAATGGGGCGATTTTAAACTCACGGCTTTCAAACAAAAGTCAAACGGACTTGAACACCTAGTGCTTACTAAAGGAGAATGGAATGCAGACGAAGCAATACCTGTTAGAATGCACTCCTCGTGCCTCACAGGTGACGTTTTTGGCTCGTGTAGATGCGACTGTGGCGACCAACTGCACCAAGCGATGAAACTTATTGAACAAGAAGGCAAAGGAGCACTCGTGTACCTTAATCAAGAAGGACGCGGCATAGGGTTCTTTAACAAAATGAAAGCATATAAACTCCAAGAACAAGGAATGGATACAATCCAAGCCAATGTCCAACTAGGATTCAAAGCCGATGAAAGAGATTATGGTGTTGGTGCCAATATCCTTCGCGAAATTAACATCTGTAAACTCAAACTTATGACCAACAACCCACTCAAAAGAGCAGGGCTGGAAGGCTACGGAATCGAAATACTCGAGATTGTCCCACTCGTTATACAGCCTAATAAGTTTAACGAAAAATACCTGCAAACCAAAGAAAAAAATATGGGACATAAACTAGGTTTATTTACAAAAGGAAACAAATAAAAGAACCCTAAATTTAAGCGTGAATTACAGTTGTTAACCAAGCTTATTTGGACTAATATTACAAATGTAACTATTAAAATAAGTGAAAAGTGGATAAATTGAGAATTATATATATGGGTACTCCCGACTTTGCGGTTGAATCGTTGCGAGCCTTGCTTGACAAGGGTTGTAATGTTGTTGCTGTAGTCACTGTACCGGATAAACCTGCAGGGAGGGGTCTAAAAATGCGCCACTCTGCTGTAAAGGAGTTCGCGTTAGATAGGGGTCTGAAATTGCTTCAGCCTGAAAAGCTGCGCGACCCGTTATTTTTAAACGAACTACAGGCACTTGAGCCCGACTTGGCCATTGTTGTGGCTTTTAGGATGCTTCCTGAGGTTGTGTGGTCACTTCCTAGGCTAGGAACATTTAATCTGCACGGCTCTCTTCTGCCTAAATATCGTGGAGCTGCCCCGATTAACTGGGCGATAATTAATGGTGATAAGACAACTGGTGTCACAACCTTTATGCTTAACCACGAAATAGATTGCGGTGACATTATCAGAAGGCAAACAGTCGATATCTTACCTAATGATACCGCTGGAGTTTTACACGATAAAATGATGCTCGTAGGTGCGCATCTCGTTGTTGAAACTGTCCAAGATATTGCGGCTGGAAATATTAACCCACTGCCGCAGAACGAGACGGACGCTTGTCCTGCCCCTAAAATCTTTAAGCAAGACTGTGAGATTGATTGGATGCAACCCCTCGACAACATATTTAATAAAATTCGTGGACTTAGTCCATATCCCGCTGCGTGGTGTAAATTTGGTGATACAACTGCAAAAATCCTTGATGTTACTAAAATTACACAAGCCCACAGCAAACCAATTGGAGAGATGCATATCGGTGATAACCAATCGATTATGGTAACCGTAGATGGTGGTTTTATTCAAATTATTAAACTCCACGTTGCCGGAAAGAAAGCTATGAATAGTGCGGATTATCTCAAAGGTAATACTCTACCGCAATAAGACTCGTCTTTAGCCTCATTTAAAATATTGCCCTGTAACACCAAATGTTATCAGGGCTTTTTATTTATGTAATAGATTGTCGACGCCATTAGTTACGTATAGAAGTTGGTGGTGATGAACTAATTGGTACATATTTCTTTGCTCCAAAAAGTTATTGTATTGAATTGTGGCTAAAATATAATGTAAATAATTTTATACAACATTCTTAATCGCTTGTAATGATTATGCCCTAATGATATTTTATAATTTATTTTTAGCTATATTTGCATAATAATATAACTAAATAATACACTGAATAATGCCTTTTGTTTCACGATTTTTCGGACAGCTCTTCTTTCCACTAGCTCTAATTTTGTCAGTCTCTTGTCAAACCGACATACCTCCAATTGAGAAGGGGAAAAGTCTCGAAGTACGTGTGGAGTTTAATCTTGAGAGAACTTTGTTGCCTGCACATAATGAGTTGGTAACTAAAAGCCCTACTAATGACCTTTATGCGGTTCAAGTTTTCACACAGTCAAGCCCTATGTCACCCAAAAAGTCGTTTGGATATGGACTGTATGACGACCTAACATCAATTAGTTTTATGATTGATGACCAAAATATTTATTTTATCGAGGTTACAGCTGTCATTGACGCCAAATCTATTCTAGATGCAGAAAATAATCAGTATTTTGAGCCATTTTTATTGGTGAACTCTTTATCACTCACCGAACCTATAAAAGCGAAAATTACTAATAAAATAATTGTCGATTCCGAAACAAAATTTATTGACCTAAAACTTAGTAAGGCGAAGGTTAAGGAGCAAAATTCGGGAATAGTCTATGATATACCTATGCTGGACAGGCTCTATGGAGTCTCAGAGAATTTCACTTATGACGAAATTGTTGGTGGTACTAACGTTGTAATAGCGTTGAAACACTGCGTGTTTTCACTGTGCCCTGTAATCGCGAACCCTGCTATTAATGACGGATATTTGATTGTTTCGTTGACAAACTCCGCTGGACAAAAAAGCTCACAAGATTTGGTGGTCAACCTAAATGGTTATAATAAACAAGACTTTGTCTATTCGCTTTCTAACGACCTTTGCAAAATTGATTGGCTGGCGCCTACGCTTCAGAAAACAACGGTTAATGTTACTGTTAAGTATTGCAAAACCCTGACGGCCAACGGAGAGCCCGTTAGCCCGATTACAACTATTAAGACAATTGAAAACTGTGAGTTAGAGAGGCTTAAACGCTATAATATCACTGTAAACAGTATTGATGATGGCGGAAGCGGCACGGCTGGAAATATAAGTATCAATACTGAATCACTTATTTTCATCGATGGTGGCGAGCTAGGAGGGTAACAGATATCTCTTAAATCACGATAAAATTTATTTATTTTTAGTTATATTTGTACTATAAACTTACTATTACAAAAAAAAACTATGAGAGAAGTTGGAATTTTCCAGTTTAAACTTTCGTCGGACTATATCGACTTTACAGGTACAACACCTATGTTTACGCTTGCTGGGATTGCTATGCAGTGCGCTGGCGAAAATGCACGCGAAAACGGGTTTGGCATAGATGACCTTATCAAAAAAGGTGCTACCTGGGTACTGTCGCGAATGGATATTAATATGACTACACTGCCCAAACTCTATGAAAGTATTAGCGTTCATACTTGGGTTGCTGATAATAATGACCTTATTTCCGAAAGAAAAGTCACGTTCTATGATAGTAACGAAAATCTTATCGGTACTGCTTCGACTATGTGGGTTTTGCTCGATATTTCTACGCGTAAAGCGTTGCCACTCAGTACCCTACCAATAATATTAGATGTAGCCCAAGGAGACAGGGGTATGGATATACCACTTGCGGAAAGAGTTAGATGTAACGATACCAAAGAAATTCAAACCAGAACGGTCAAGTATAGCGACCTAGATGTCAATAACCACGTCACTAGTACCAAGTATATTGAGTGGGTTTACGATACTATTGACCTGGAAGTGATAAAAGATAACGACTTCAAATCGCTCCTAGTTAACTATCAAAATGAAGTGCGTTTTGGCGAAACAGTCTCAATTAGACAAAGCCCTACCAAGCCGTTTCACTTCGATATATATTCGCAAGAAGGCATTATTACTACTAAAATTAGACTTGCGTAGAAAGCAATAATAGCGATGAGCCTACATTGTCGTAACTACCCTATTTTCTCGCGCTTTTTGGCTCAAACATTTCGAGAATTACTACGCTTATATTCGTATTTTCGTCACCATCAATGAAATCCAATAACTTATTGTCATAACTCCAGCGCGGACGAAATTGTTGCCTATTATCGTTAATATGTATGTCCAATTTGTACATTTTACCGTCACTCTTACTTATCATATAAGGCGAAATCACCATATTAAGCTGCATAATTGTTGGGTATATAAACCTTGTGTCTTCGCTGTAATCGTACAGCAACTCTATATCGTTAATCCTCTTGCTAAAATTTCTCAGAGTCTCCTTGTCCAGCACCCTTCCAAAATCAAATATATGACGAGGAATTAACAGACCATCCTTGTACGTAAAAACAGTGTCTCTGGTTTGTTGATGGAAGATGATATCGCCGTCATTTTCAAAAATAGATTTGTATTCACCATAGGCGCCCACACCAGCTTTTGAGTTGTCGTGGTCGAATTTAAAGTGATTAGAAACAGAATCAACCATCGTCCCATCAAGTTTACGCTCAATAAAACATAGCTCCTCACGGCCTATAAATACAGGTAAGCTCTCATAAATATTACCGTTTGCTGCCATTATCATTGATTTTACACCTCTTCTACTCGGGTGGGTGGCAATGAAATTACCATCGAAGTCATATTCTAATAGTTTACCAGCGGCATCGTTAATATACAGCCTGTCATTTGTCGAATTGGCGAATATATCACTCGCAAATATGTACTCTTTTGGCCCTCTTCCGTTGGTAGATATGGCCCTCACAAATTTGCCTTGAGTCGTGAATTGCAGCACGTTGTATCTGTACGTAAGGACGAATAAAAAGTCTTTTGTAGGGATAATTTTGGTTGCTCCTGCTACCATTGCTTTGTCGGTGAATTCTAATTCTATGACCTTATATTTAATGTTTGCATTGTTGTTATCAACAACATTTTTGGTGCTAATTATCTCGCTAATGTCAATTAAACTATTGTTTTCGTGTGTTAGCGAAGTGCAACCAGCGAAGATTGTGGATAACATTGCTATAATTATCATTTTATGCCTATTCATCATAACGTATTTCCTCCTAAATTTCATTGATAATACTTTTAATTGCCATACTATAAGGAAGTTATAGCTCCCTGATACTTGTAACGCTAGGTTTGTCCCCAGTGTGTGGTAACGGCTTAAATATCACTACTTCAGCCTGTCTATTTTCACCCTCAATATCGCAAATAAATTTATAGTTTGTCCCTGCAACCACCTGTGTAGTCACACTTTTTGGAGTATAATGTTTCGTGCTCTTATAGTCCGACATCGCATTATTGAAAACAACTATCTCAGCATCCGTAAGGTCGCTTTTGCCGTACGCACCAACCAAACCCCTATTGTCAAGCTGGCAGTCTGTGTAATCCCTTATATTTTTGAATTGCCCAATCGCTTTGCTGCTATCATTATTATTCTGTTTTAGTGCTAGCATAAGCAAAATTCTTGCTTGCACAGGACTTAAGTAACCCGAAGATGTGAAGCCAAATTTTGAGTCGTCAATTTCGCCATTACCTGTGACGCTGCCCGACCCTACCTTAGAACTTCGCACCACAGCTACGCCCTTTTTCGACGCCTCTGCGAGTGCATTTAACGTCTCCTGCGCCGCATTACCGTGTCCAACCCCCGCATAAACTATGCCTTTATATCCGCTATTAACCACAAAATCAACCAAATCTGCCCCCGTATCGCTATGTCCATACAGTATAGCTACTTTTGGGAAATCATTTGATTTAGTCAGCTTAAACTTAGTTAAGCTACTTTTTTGTCTATTAATAAAATCTATGTTCCTATCCGATATATGCGCAATAGCTCCAAAATTATGTGATGTGAACGATTCAACATTTGTAGTATGGAACTTGGTCACACCGCGTGCGGCGTAGACTTTATTATTCATAGCGACCATTACACCTCTGCCCTTTGATTCCTCACTCCCTGCTACCAGAACAGCATTAAATAGGTTCTGCGGCCCATCGGCGCTGAGTGCTGTGCTGGGGCGCATTGAGCCCACTAAAACAACTGGTTTACTGCTACTTAAGGTTAACGATAAGAAGAAAGCTGTCTCTTCTTTGGTATCCGTTCCGTGGGTGATTACTACTCCACTCACCTTTTCATCCTCTAATAGCTCCTCGACCTTAATTGCCAATTTATTCATCAGTTCGGTTGTCATATCTTGCGAGCTAATGTTTGAGAATTGCAGCGTTTTGACATTTGCAATTTCAGAAAGTTCAGGTACGGATTGCAGAATATCATCTACCGTAAGCACTCCTGGTTTGTAGGCAGTTGTTGTGCCCGTAGTGCCGCTGCCAGCAATTGTTCCTCCTGTTGCTACAACGTAGACGGTAGGCAGTTGTTGGGGATTGTTTGCCCAGCAAAGAGAATGGTTTACGGCTATAAATGCTATTAAAATAAGTAATTTTTTCATTTGATTCAATTTATTTAGTTCAAAAAAAGAGGGTTGAAATCATCATCATATTGACAAGATTGCACCCTCTTTAATTTTATTTATTTGGTTTTGAGTTTTACAGTTGTTTGGCCACGCATTCCGGTAGTGTATCATTGTACATTTCGGCAAGCGATTTCATTTCACTTTTAAGGTTTGCGGTAATTTTCGCGGTACCTTTTTTGCCAAATATATTATTAATTTCTTGTGGGTCTTTTTTGAGGTCATACAGTTCCCAATAGACTTCATTTTCGGGCGAATGGAACGCTATAAGTTTATATCTCTCTTGTTTTACCCCGATGTGCGGCATAACATAGTGTATCCATTTTCTGTATTCATAGTACCTATAGTACAGTGATTTGCGCCACGTTTTAGGTTTTCCATTTTCGGCAACTTGTTTGAACGATACTCCGTGCATTTCTTTTGGTTTCTCGATTCCGCAGAAGTCAAGAATTGTAGGAGCGTAGTCAATATTTTGCACAAGTGCGTTGGTTTGTTGTCTTGGTTTAATTGATTTAGGAAATTTCATCATCAGTGGCATACGCATTGATTCTTCATACATAAATCGTTTGTCATACCATCCGTGTTCGCCGAGGTAGAAACCTTGGTCAGAGCTATAAATAACGACAGTATTTTCGTCGAGTCCAGCTTTTTCGAGATAGTCAAGTAATCGTCCGATATTATCGTCAACGGCGGCAATAGTAGCGCAATAGTCTCTCATATATCGTTGATATTTCCATTTAACGAGTTCTTTTCCGGTAGGTTTATTTTTATTAAACTCATCGTTAGTTCTTTGATATGCAGCTTGGTATGCAATTTTCTCGTCAGGCGTCATATTAGAAAAGTTCGGGGCAATACCGTCATTAATCCAGTTTTTGCTCCCAACTGTGTCCGCCAATTTGAGGTCATATCCTAGGAACATATGTTTGTCGATAGTCATCATTTGTTCCTGTGCAGCTCTAGTTCTGGTGCTATAGTCATCAAAAAGAGTTTCGGGAATAGGAAATTCAGTATTTTCGAATGTATAGTAGTGTCTAGGAGCTGGCAACCACGACCTGTGTGGGGCTTTGTGGTGTACCATTATAAAGAATGGTTTTTCGGCATTGCGTTGTTGTTCAATCCAATCAATCGAATAATCGGTAATCAAGTCCGTAGCATATCCTTTATGTACTGTCGTATCATTAGGGGTAATAAATTGCGGGTTATAGTACTCTCCTTGGTCGTTGAGCATCATCCAGTGGTCGAAACCAGTCGGTTTGCTCCCAAGGTGCCACTTACCAATCATTGCCGTAGCATATCCGTTTTGTTGTAGAATTTTAGGTAGTGTAATTTGTTTGGAATTAAATTGCACCCCATTATTTTCTTTAAATCCATTAGCGTGGCTATGTTTCCCTGTAATAACTGCAGCTCTGGATGGTCCTGAGATAGAGTTACCGCAGTACGAGCCATTGAAAAGGATGCCATCGTTAGCAATTCGGTCAATATTAGGTGTAGGGGCGACTTTACCAACGGGGTGTCCGTAAGCGCTGATAGCTTGCACGGCGTGGTCGTCCGACATAATATATATAATGTTCGGTTTTTGTTGTTGAGCGTTAGCGCCTACAATTGTAAGTGCCAATGCGTTCAGTACAAAAAGGGATTGTTTGGTTTTCATAATTTTGGGTAAGTAGCTTAATTTAGGGGCTAAATATATATGTGCTAATAACTAGCGTTTATTTTGTTGTTGTTGTTTTTGTCTCTCAGCGGCTACTTTTTGCATCTCTTCGAGTTTGTGCGCCCATTTGGATTTCTTTTTAGGAGCGGCATTAGCATTTTTCGCACTATTTGCTTTGAGTCTGGCGTGAAGTTTTTCATCATTAATCGCATATCTGAACGCTAGGGTTTGTCCTATTGTGATAATATTTGAAAGAAGATAGTAGTACGAAAGTCCAGAAGAGCTATCATTAAAGAAACACAGAAGCATAATCGGCATCATATAGAGCATCATAAATTTCATTCCAGGCATCTGGCTATTAGGTTGTTGCGCGCTGTTCATTTTGGTTGTAAAGAACAGAGAGACAGCCATAAGCAGCGTGAAGAGTGAAATATGGTTACCATAGAACGGTATAGAGAACCCAAAGTTCAGGATACTATCATAGCTTGAAAGGTCATCGGCCCACAGGAATGGTTCGCCCCTTAGTTCGATAGAAGTCGGGAAGATTTGGAACATTGCGATAAGGAACTGGAACGGTATAAGCAT
>CAMQUV010000022.1 GCA_947037995.1 uncultured Rikenellaceae bacterium | reverse complement strand
AGAGATCAACTAATTCATTAAAATTAGTATCTGTATCTTCAATAACATCATGTAGTACGCCAACTATTTTTTCGTCGTCGGTATTACCCATCAACATAACTCTGAGCGAGTGTTCAATATATGGTTTTCCTGCCTTGTCAAGCTGCCCTTTGTGAGCAGCTAGAGCTATTTGGATTGCTTTTTCTAACATGATATTATTGTTTAGATTAGTATTTCCCAATTCCCGCTCTTATCAGAACCAATCCTAGCTAAAAAGCCATTATCTTTTAAGGAGGCTATATCTCTTTTAATTGTCCTTTCACTAACATTAAAAACATCTGCCATTTGCGTGGTCGTAATATTTGTATTTCCTTTGATAAGCATAATAATTTCACGCTCTCTTTCAGTCAAGTTATGGGTGATATTTACAGTGACATTTGGGGTGACATTTACAGTGACATTATCATTATTAATTGATGATGTATACTGTTTAATCATCGTTTCAAGGTTGCGTATATGTTCGTCAAACATAAAATTCCTAATTATCTGAATATCATTATTTTCACGAGTAGCAATAAGAGCTTCAATATATTGCGCCTTGCTTTCTCTGTGAATATTTGTAGGGATAAGCCCAAATTCAAATTGCAATTGATTCATTAGCAAACGTGACATTCGTCCATTTCCATCTGCCCACGGGTGAATTGTCACTAATTGATAATGTGCATCAAAACTAAGATTGTAATATTCGATCAAATCTGACAACGTTGTATGCTTGCGCCTATGATTAATACTCTCACAAAATTCTTGTAATTTTTGTGGAACTTTAGAGTAATTCATATATGAACTACCACCAACTCCTGCCGTAACATTAAGCAGTCTTAAATCGCCATTAGCCGATGAAAAATCTCCTAACGCTGTATTAAATATTGTGCCTGTGTTTTTCATCACAAGTGCTGACAATTCTTTTAGTAACTCAATTGATACATCAGTATGGCTTTTAGCATAAGTTATACTTTGTTCATACGCTGTTTTAAGGTCAAGATTCATCAACTGCTCTGACATAGGACGACCTTTTGCCGAGATTCCCTCATCAAACAAAAGTTGATTTTCAATCTCAGTAACAGTCGACCCTTCTATTGCCGTAGAATGGGTAATAAGAGAGTACAGATAAAATTTATCGTAGTCTATCTGCTTATCTATACCCAGTTCCTTAAAACGTGCGTAGAGTGATAATATTTTTTGTTCTCTGTTCATTTTGTCTAATTTAGTCTTCTATTTTTTATTTTCGGTATATATCATGAAGCGTTTCACCACTCCCATCAATCCATTTTATCCAACCGTTAGTATTACGCCCCATACAAAAAATAGCAGCCGTACTAGGACTTGGAAATGTTTTATCGTACTCCAAAATAGCATTTTCACCTTGTGTCACTGTGAGCTCTTTAACTAGGTGATCTCGATCTTTCCAACTCATAGATGATACGGAGTCTTGGGCAATAACTCCACCTTTGAGCACTGTGAAACCAGAACCATCGTAAAAGCCCCTTGCCTCGCAACCTCTTCCTTTGATATAAAATATATGCTTCTCCTTTTCTTGTACCACATCGAAGATATTACACCCCACAAAAGAGGTCAGGAATTTAATATCTTCAAAAAACTCGTCCATACTATCCTTTTGGTGTTCGGGCAGGTTGGGAGCCTTTGGAGTCTGTTTATTAGCATCTAGGCGGTAGCGATTTGCTAGCACTGCCTCTGCATATGCTTTGTGCTCCACGTATTGCACATCAGCTTTTGTCATTGCTCCATCTTTTGAGATGAATATGAGCGCTTTTTGCCAAAAATCTTTCTTATTTGCGTGGTCTTTAACCCTCTCTTTGAAGTTTTCAGTTTCGCCTATATAAGCCTCAGGTCTCATCATTTCATTTTCACCCAGTAGTATATAAAATGCGGGACTCTGCAATTCCTCACGCTCATTGATGACAGGAAGGTTCGCACGAGGTACAATCACCATCTTGCAAATCTTATTACTTATAAAAAGATACTGAGCTCCATTTGGATCTCCATCTATTAGGTATGTTGTTATTGTTTTTCCCATTGTATTAGTTATAAATATTTGACACGTTCAATTTTAACCAACCCTGGCATTGCAGAATTAGATAACATATAGACTATTCCTTTATTATTTTCTTTTTTCATATCTATAAACCATTAATAAATGTTTCGACGTAATTTTTAATTTTAACGATAATTTTTTCAGCAGTAGATTTTCGAGTTTTAAGATCTGGACGCTCGTTCATCAGGTCGACTATGTCTTTTGTCCTAGGCTCTTTTTCTGTAAATAAATAATGATTTATTAAAAGCTCAAGCTTTGCAGAATCCAGATTCTCTGTTTCACTTAAATCCTTAATTGCTTTAGCACGTTCTGAATCTACAAAAATGTAAAATTCCTCTTCAATGTTCTTGCTGTCTACTATGTTCAATAAATGCTTAGTCATAAATTCCTCTATCAAAGCACGCTTACTGCGCAATCCCACCTCCGTAGAGAGCAAAGAGTCTATGGCGCTCCTTAATTTATCCTTGTCGTCGCCCGATTCAATGCTAAGCTTAGCCAATAACTGCAAAATATATGTCACATTGACCACGTCACTATGAATCAACTCTAACTCGAAATTTATGTCATTTAAAATGGAAACTTTCTCAGGAGAATGCTCTGTCTTAATCTTGTCGTACATATCAAGATACTTGCTCTTGTAATCGTTGAAAGTCTGCTCGTCTAAACCCAAATCATCATACGTAAACTCGGTGAACGAATTTAATTTATTCATTAACCTGATAACTTGCCTGAACGAAGTGATAAATTGTAATTGCTCTTTCTCGTCAATTAAGTCGTTAACATCATCAGGTGTAGCGGTGATAAGATGCAATTTAGTAATAGCCGAGTTGATCTCATTTACGAATTCCTCGTATGGTGGCATAATAACCTCGCTAATTGCATCTTTATTCGAAAATAACGCTATAGCATCGTCAGTAGCACTCTTTAGGTTTCTAAAACAAACAATGTTACCCTGAGATTTCACCTCATTGAGTATCCTGTTTGTGCGTGAATATGCCTGGATTAAACCGTGGTAATTTAAATTTTTATCTACGTATAAAGTGTTCAACGATTTACTGTCAAACCCAGTTAAAAACATATTTACTACTATAAGAATGTCAATATTACGGTTCTTAACCCTGTTGGAAATGTCATTGTAATAGTTGTAGAACGACTGACTGTCCTTAGTCGAGTAATTTGTCCCGAACATTCTGTTATAGTCCGATATGCAAACGTCCAACTTTTCGCGCGAATGTGTGTAAACCGTTTCTGACTCACTCGAAAGCTCGTCCTTGTCCATGATAAACCCCCTCGCCTCACTGTCTGCCTCGTTTGACTGAAAAGAGAAAATAGTGGCGATTTTTAAATCGTGATCCTTCTTCTTAAACAAATCGTAATACTGTGTCAAAACAGGAATACTCGGAACACAAAACATTGCATTAAACTCCTTGTTGTGTGTCTTTCGACTGTGATTAGCTATTATGTAATCTACAATGTTATTAAGCCTTTCAGGTGCTTCCATTACCTCTTTGGTGTCTATCGCCTCAACGTTTATGTCAACTATACCGTCTTTCTGCTTAACAGTGTTAATGTACTCAATCGAGAATTTTAAAACGTTCTCGTCCCTAATGGCATCCACTATCACGTACTTATGTAGCGGAGACCCAAATAAACTCTCTGTCGTAGCATTCCCAAACTCATTGCTGTTTGCATTGTCGGCAAATATCGGAGTACCCGTAAAACCAAACATCTGTGCCTTGGGGAAATATGCCTTGATGCGCTGGTGGGTGCCGCCAAACTGACTGCGGTGGCACTCGTCGAAAATAAATACTATCTTTTTGTCGGCGAATTTCTCCATTACACTTTTGTAACGAGGACTCTTTATAGCGACATCTAATTTTTGAATTGTAGTAACTATGAGTTTCACACTAGGGTCGGCAAACTGGTCGACCAATTTCTTAGTGTTCGCCGTTCCATCAATACTACCACTACTGAATCCGTTGAACTCCTTTGTAGTTTGATAATCTAAATCTTTTCGGTCTACTACAAATAATACTTTTTCGATGTTAGGCGATTTGGTTAAAATCTGACTCGCCTTGAATGAAGTTAGAGTCTTTCCACTTCCCGTAGTGTGCCATATGTATCCGTTCTTGTCACTGCTCTTTACTGTCTCTATTATTGCCTCTACGGCGTAATATTGATAAGGTCGCAATACCATCAGTATCTCGTGGGTCTGATTCAAAACAATGTACTTGCATATCATCTTCGAAAGATGACACGTGTCGAGAAAACAGTACGCAAACTGCATTAACTGAGTTATCGGCTGATTGGTTATGTCAGCCCAATAAAATGTCTGCTTGAAAGTTCGTGCGGATATCTTGTTGTTAGCGTAGTATTTTGTGTTAACTCCGTTTGATATTATGAACAACTGAATGAAGTTAAACAAACCGTAGCCCGCCGAATAGCTGTGACGCTCGTAACGATTAGTCTGCTCGAAAGCCTCTTTAAGCTCCAACCCACGGCGCTTTAACTCAATCTGAACAAGTGGCAACCCGTTTATGAGTATCGTAACGTCATAACGGTTGTCGTATTTCCCGCTCATAGTAACTTGATTTGTTACCTGATATATGTTCTCACACCAATCTATGGTGTTTAGTAGAGTGATGAACCCAATAGTCCCGTCGTCTTTTGTATAGTCAATTTTCGACTCTCTGAGCAATGTCGCCTTGTCGAATATCGACCCCTTGCGCAGTGTGTTTAGTATCTGCTCAAACTCCTTTGTTGAGAACGGCTCAATTTTGTTTAGCTTCTCGAGCTGCGTTTTAAGGTTGCTAACGAGCTGTTTCTCATCGCTAATATGAACACTCTCATAGCCCAACTGAACAAGCTGTTCAATAAGGTTCTCTTCTAATTCTCTTTCTGATTGGGTTGCCATGTCTATTTTTGTTTTGGTTTAAACATACCTGTATTATATGCCACGAAAATTTGCTCCTTTACTCTTGCTTTTTGCGAGTAGTTTAATTTTGTTTTTGAAAGAAATTTATCTTTTATTTTTTTGGACTTACTAAGATATTTAAATTTTGAAGTTGAACCTTCAAAAATTTCCCCTTTTTCAAATATAATTAAATACTGAGTGACTGTTGAATTAAGTAACAGATTCCCTATTGACTCCCACCACATTTTGTCTGTATTGCCAAACGAGAGCCCAAATGTACAAATTACGCTAGATTGTCTTAAGTCATTTATACATTTTACATTTACTCCTCTTTTCATTTCTTTATTTACAGTTGGTTTGATCAGATGATTGGCAAAATCGTCATCTAAACGAAGGGCTTCATTATCAACTTGAGTCAAATCATTTAATCCGAAAATTACAGTATTATTTATAATCCCATGTATATGTTTTATAGTAATTCTTGTATTCTCTAAACTCCCCAATATGTGTTTTAGGCACGACGTGTAGTTAAATGTATGGATATTTATAAATAGCTGTTCAACACTTCCTAGCGCTTGCCGTATTTTACCTATTTCTTCTGGAAGTAAAAAAGTTTCAGGGTGCCTTAAATAGTCCAAATACATATCGGAGTGTGTATCATCTATAATTAAATTGTCATCAATTTCTTTTATATAAGTTTCTAATTTCTCATATAAATCTGCAAAAACTTCGTCAAACTCATCAAATGTTTTGAAATTCTTACAGTATTCACCAAATTTCTCTTCAAGATCTGACCATAGAGCGATATTATCTGCTATTTCATTTTTGAATTTTGTTATTTTCTCACTATTAGATGGTTGTTCTTTATAGTATTCGTAGAAATCATGGTAACTTGTTTTTAATCCTAAGTTAATATCGAAGCCATTGCCAATAAGATATGTGATGTTCATATTTTTTTTTGTGTGTGTTGTTAAACAGTTTTGTTTTTTTGGGATTATTTCATTATCAGCGGCGGATCCCCCCGCCGTCGCTGAATTCTACCTGAATAGAATTTCATCGCCAGCATCCGCCGAATGGTTGGGTTAAACAAACATTTATTGAAGTAACTCTCTTTCAAATTGTGTTGCCATATTTTGTGCTTATATAAATTGTATTAGTTGTCTTTCATGTGCTTAAATACATTAAAGTCACTTGCTAATAACTTCCAATTAATGTATTTTCCTGAATTTGCAAGTACTTCTATGTCAATAAATCTACCTCTAAAATCGGCTTTATTTATTCTGTGAATTTCTTTTATTAACTCTTTGAAAATATCTTCAGATGTCATTTCACTGTTAATATGCAATTCAAATGCTTTTCCTATATGTTTAAAATTCTTTTTTCTTATCCCACTACGCTTGCGTTTTGAACATTCCATATAATAATCCCCCCTTAGTTGCTGCCCTAAAATGTATAAACAGATGTAACCAATTATTTCATTATACCAAAATCCATAAATGATTTCTTCTTGTTCAAGAGCAATGTTAGTCAAAATACCTCTGTTGTCAAAATTTTCAGCTATTTTACTGTCTATTAGGTCAGCGTGTGTCTCTTTACTGCATCTATATATTGGGATCTCAAAAAAAACCTTTTCTCCAAAAACTCTCATAATTAAACAAACATCTGTAGGAGCAATGCTTTTTTGTATTGCTCTAGTGTGTTGATTTGCGCTTTCATTGCAGTGATTTTATCGTCAATAGAGGATAAAAAGTTAGCGATTTTTTCTTGCTCTGCTAAACATGGAAGGGTAATTGGCATTAGAAATAAATCATTATCCTTAATATTCATTCTGTCATCTCTGGCTCCATAATTAGCAACTGACCTCATGTAATGATGCCAAACAGTAGATTTGAAATATTTCATTAAAAAATCTACTATTACTTCTTTATTAAGATTAAAGACAGTGTATAAAGGAGAAACAATTCCTTTTACACCTAACTTATTTACACTCATTGCCCCAACGGGTGCATGTGAGGATAATCGAGGGTTATATACAAATGAATTAACATCTGCTACATAATACCCAAAAAGATTATTTTCGTTTACTATCTCCCTTTCAAAATATGATTCTTGAAGTACAATACCTAGCGTTGCTGAATTAGAGAATACTGTTTTTATAGTGTTGTCTGTATTTTTAAGTTTGCTTTTAATAGCAATTTCCCCTAGTTTTTTTTCTTCCCAATCGGGGAAGTTGTTACCGTTTTGGTCTTTAAAGCGCAGTTGTTGTGAAAAGAGTTTTTGCATTACTCCTTTTTTATATTGTTCGAGTGTTTTATGCTTCTCATTGAGCAAAGCCAAACGCTCGTCGACAACACTCAAAAATTCAGCTATCTTGGCTTGCTCTGTATATTGTGGCATGAGAAATCTAAACTCCCTATATTCTTCTGCATTTATTCCTGGTTGACCAGAGCGCATTGACATAATTTTCACCCACTTAAAGAATGCTTGTCTTAATGTTTGGTAAAATACAAACGTTGACGATGATGTTAATAATACATTGAATTTAATTAAAAACCCCGCGAAATATATCCTGCCATCACATTTATTGTACAAATAAGTTTTACCAGTGCTCGCGCCTGTTCTTGCAAATAATAAGTCATTTTCCTGCAATAGATATTTATCTTCTAATATTCCATCTGGAGAGCACAATGGACTAGGAGTGAATTTATTGTCCTGTTCAGATATGTCAGTAATTCGTATGTATTTATTTTCCCCATCAAATTTCTTTGCCGCTGCATTCATTCCATACATTCCATTTGTAGCAATTTCCCCCAACTTTTTCTCGACCCACTCGCCCGAGAACTCAGGAAAACGCAATGGCGGAACTGTTTGTTTTTGTTTGTTCATTATATCCCCCTCCATTAAAACGGTGTATTAATATTAAGTTCACTACAAAAAGCCGCTATACGGCTATCGGTATCCGCCAACTGTTCATCTAGTTTTTTGAGCGATGCGCTAACCTCATCTAAGTCGATATCCTCCTCAATCTCGAAAGTATCGACATAGCGAGGGATATTAAGGTTATAGTCATTCTCTTTGACATCATTCAAGCTAGCTACAAAGCTATATTTGTCGATTGTTTTACGTTCACGATAGGTATCTATAATTTTATCAATATGTTCATCACTTAGTTCATTTTGGTTACCTTTCTTATCGAAATCGCCACTTGCATCAATAAACAGAATGTCGTTTGGGTTAGTTCTACATTTCTTGATTACCAAGATACAGGTAGGGATAGAAGTGCCATAAAACAGATTGGCAGGGAGTCCGATAACAGCATCAAGGCAATTCATTTCACGGATAAGGTATTCACGTATAGTCCCTTCGGCCGCCCCTCTAAACAGTACACCGTGCGGCAGAACGCACGCCATATTTCCATTTTCCGCCAGGTGATAGACCATATGTTGCACAAACGCAAAATCGGCTTTGCCCGACGGAGCGAGTTTACCATACCTACTAAAGCGGTCGTCGCTATTATTTAGTGGATTATCCTTTCCTTTCCACTGCGCCGAAAAAGGGGGGTTAGCCACGATAGCCTCGAATTGTTTATCAGAGTGTTGCGGGTTCTCGAGGGTATCTTCTTGTTTGATATCGAAGTCGCTATAATGAACATTATGCAGTATCATATTCATACGAGCAAGGTTATATGTTGTTCGGTTTAACTCTTGCCCGAAGTACTCTGACACTTCGCACTCTTTGCCAACTCTGAGTAGTAGTGAGCCCGACCCACACGTTGGGTCATACACACTGCGCAATCTACTTTTGCCCGAGGTAACGAGTTTTGCCAATATCTTCGACACTTGTTGTGGCGTATAGAACTCTCCTGCTTTCTTGCCTGCGCCCGACGCAAACTCGCCGATTAGATACTCATAGGCATCGCCAAGCACATCCGACTTACTATTAGATAGTTCAAAGTCGATATCATCGAGGTGGGCTAGTATTTTAGAGATTACTTCGTTACGTGCTTCGGCTGTTCGTCCAAGTTTGGTGGAGTTAAGGTCAAGATCTTCAAAAAGTTTATTGAAATCATCTTCGCTATCCGTGCCCATTGTCGACTGTTCTATGTCGCCCAAGATCCGTTGTAGGTCTTCAATAATAAAGTTACTTTCGCCCTCTTTGTCCGAGTTTCCTTTCTTTGCGACATTACTAAACAGATCGCATGGCGGCAGGGAGTAACCCAGTGTTTCGAGCGACTCATCTTTGATAGCGGCAATAGAATCGCTATCCTTTAGGGTTGCATAATCGGTTATATTTTCACCTTTTAGCAGCTCATTAGA
>CAMQUV010000021.1 GCA_947037995.1 uncultured Rikenellaceae bacterium | reverse complement strand
ATAAAAGCGCTTATCGAGGGGCTGAAAAATAACCCTGATAGCCGCCGACACATTGTTTCGGCTTGGAATGTCGCTGATATCGACACGATGGCACTGCCTCCCTGTCACACTATGTTCCAGTTTTACGTGGCGAATAATACGCTTAGCTGCCAGCTCTACCAGCGTTCGGCAGACATATTTCTGGGCGTGCCTTTCAACATAGCGTCCTATGCGATTCTAACTATGATGGTGGCGCAGGTTTGTGGCTACAAAGTGGGTGAATTTGTGCACACGCTTGGCGATGCGCATATATATAGCAACCATTTCGAACAAGTGAAAACGCAATTGTCGCGCGAAACTATGGAGCTCCCTAAAATGGTGATAAATCCTGATGTAAAAGATATTTTCGAATTCAAATTTGAAGACTTCGCGCTCGAGGGATACAACCCACACCCAGGCATAAAAGCCCCAATCGCAATATAATTTTAATACTGATATAAAAGATGTTATCAATAATCGTTGCCGTTGCCAAAAACGGTGTTATAGGTGCCAATAATCAACTATTGTGGCATATCTCTGACGACCTAAAACGCTTCAAGCAAATCACAAGTGGATGCCCAATTATTATGGGGCGTAAAACTTTCGAAAGCCTCGGCAGACCACTACCTAATAGACATAATATTGTTATCACTCGCAACGACCAATTCGTTGTGCCACAGGGTGTTACAAAGGTCAGTTCGTTGACCGAAGCAGTCGCTGCAGCTAAATCTGCGATGACTAAGGAGGCTAATGGTTTGGACCAAGAAATTTTCATAATTGGCGGGGGTGAAATCTACCGCCAGGCAATTGATATGGTCGACAAAATGTATGTTACCGAAGTAGACCAAACACCCGAAGGGGATACGTTTTTTCCGGAAATCGACAAAACAAAATGGCGAGAATTAACCCGTCAGCAAAATGATGGATTCGCCTATGTAGACTATGTTCTGCAAGCGTAATTAATTTAAGAAGAATGATGCAGGGAATAACAGCAAATATATTCAAAGAAATTATTATCAAAGGAGTTATCCAGGGGCTAAAAACCGCTTGGTGGATTTCAAAGATGATGATACCAATTACTTTTGCCGTAGCGCTACTTAAATGGGTGGGTGCTATCGAGTTTTTGGGCGAAGCTCTGGCGCCAGTTTTAAACCTTATAGGGCTTAGCGCCGAAGGGGCATTGGTGTTCATAACTACCGCGCTGTCAAGCCTTTACTCGGGAATTGCCCTTATGGCAACACTTGATATCGACTTCCGAG
Organism: uncultured Rikenellaceae bacterium; assembly: GCA_947037995.1. Lineage (GTDB taxonomy): Bacteria > Bacteroidota > Bacteroidia > Bacteroidales > Rikenellaceae > Mucinivorans. Next base: position 9,069 of record CAMQUV010000021.1, on the reverse strand, counting down.
CGGCAACAATTATCGCTGTGATGGGGCTTATCTGTCACAATCTGATTATCGAAACGGTGATACAACGAAAGGCCGGTGCAAACCCATTTTTAGTGGTTATTTTAAGAGTATTTAGTGCGCTTTTCGCGGCGTGGATGCTCAATATTATACTGCCAGCGAACTATACTGGGAACCTTATTATAGCTGAAATTCCGGCGGCGGACAACACTTTTATGGGTGTTGTTGTCGAATGGGGATGGCAAATGATAACACTCCTGCCATATATGCTGGTGTTGATTTTATCGCTCAATATATTGCAACAAATACTCCGAACGTTCAACCTTGTGAGGTTGTTGGTGATTCCATTGAAACCATTTATGAAAGTATTTGGGCTCAATAAAGACTCTTCGTTTTTGTGGATTATCCTCAATACGCTGGGGCTTGCTTATGGTGGAGCGGTGCTAATATCGAGCGTCAAAGAAAAAGAAATAACCGCGCGCGAAGCTAGCCTATTGGGCACTCACGCCGCTGTAACTCACTCTGTGCTAGAGGATACACTACTGTGTATGGCAATTGGCATAGGGGTGTTTTGGTTAGTCGTTCCTAGGGTCGTAATCGCAATTGTTGCGGTCTGGGCGCAGAGGCTTTTTTACTATATTAGAGACAGAAAGACTGTCGAACAGCAATGAGCCCGCAGGAATTAGCCAGCCGATTGTACGATTTGCAAGAGGAGGGCTACCAAAAGTTTCACGCTAAACTTTTGCCCGGTATTGATAATGTTCTGGGTGTGCGCGTGCCGATGCTTAGGGCTATTGCTAAGGAACTTTCTAAGGATAATGTCATAGCAATGCAAATTATTGACAGCCCAGCACAAACGCACGAATACGCTATGATTCAGTCATTTATAGTGGCGCAAATCAAATGCCCAATCGATGTGCGTGTGCAAATGGTCGATAGATTTGTACCGCAAATTTATTCGTGGGCGATATGTGATTGCTTCGTTAATTCGGTTAAAGATGCCAAAAAATTCCCCGAGATTTTCTTGCCCCTCATCCGAAAATATATCAACTCACCGAAAGAGTACGAACAAAGATTCTCCGCAGTTATGTTGCTAACACACTATGTTACAGCTGATTATATTAATGATACGTTAGAACTTTTGTCCGAGATTCGGGGCGAAGAGTATTACACCAAAATGGCTGTTTCGTGGGCATATTCAATGTGTTTGGTCAAGTTTCCTGAGCTCTCGCTCGAGTTTCTCAAGGGGGCCGATTTAGATGAATGGACGCTTAGAAAAGCGCTACAAAAAACGCGTGAATCGTATAGATGCACGCTTGAATTAAAAGAAAAAATGAAAGAATTGATATGATAAATTTCAGCAAAAAAACACTTGATAACGGGCTGACCGTTATTGTCCATAATGACACGGCAACGCCTATGGCAGCTGTGAACTTGCTCTATAAAGTGGGCTCCAAAAACGAGAACCCCGAAAGAACTGGTTTTGCCCATCTCTTCGAACACCTAATGTTTGGGGGCTCGGAAAACTTGCCTGAATTCGACACTCCGATACAGCTTGCTGCGGGTGAAAATAACGCTTTTACCAACAACGATTTCACCAATTATTACATTGCCCTGCCGACCGAGAATATCGAGACGGCACTGTGGGCTGAAAGCGACCGTATGCGCTCGCTTTCGCTAAATATGAAGAGCTTGGAGGTGCAGAAAAAAGTTGTTATTGAGGAGTTTTCACAACGTTACCTAAACCAGCCTTATGGCGATATGTGGATGTTGTTGCGCTCTTTGTGTTACAAGACCCACCCATACCAATGGGCAACGATAGGGAAAGAGATTAGCCATATCGAAAAAGCTACGTTAGAGGATGTTAGGGAGTTTTATGACAGATATTATAGCCCATCCAATGCGATACTATCAATCGGGTCGAACCTCTCTGAAACTGAGATGTTTGAACTTGCCGAAAAATGGTTTGCCGACATCGAGGGCGCCCCTGCTCACGCCGATGTAATCCCTCAAGAATTGGTGCAAACAGAGGCTCGTGTGCTCGAAGTGGAGCGCGATGTGCCTGTAACGATTGTCTATATTGCCTTCCCGATGGGTGGGCGCGATAGCTTAGAATTCTCGGTTTGTGATGTTATGACGGACGTTCTTAGTAACGGAACTTCGTCGAGATTATACCAGCGTTTGGTCAAAGAGAGCACTATGCTGTCAAGCGTAAATGCCTATGTTAGTGGCGATTTCGACTCAGGGCTCTTAATTCTTTCGGCTAGACTTCTCGATGAAACTACTCCGCAGATGGCTATTGATGCACTTTGGAAAGAGATTGACGAAATCAAAAACGAACCTGTGAGCGATTATGAGTTGCAGAAAGTCAAAAATAAATTTGAGGCTACAACGCTATTTTCGCAAATCAATATTCTCGACAAAGCTATGAACCTCGGTTTTTACGAATACCTATCCGACGCCGATATGTTTAATAACGAAAAAGCTGTCCACGCTTCGGTTACAGCAGGGCAAATTCAAGCTACGGCGCAAAAATTAATGCGCAAAGAATGCTCTAATACGCTGATTTATAAAGCCAAAAAATAATTACTGAGACCACATTATATAATGACACTAAATAGAACAATAATTCCGCAAACGTCTCTGCCCCAGAGTCTTACACTGCCCGAAATAACAACCCATAATAGCCCTAACGGAGTTACACTTTACTCGATGTCCCCATCGGTAGTCGAAGTTGTTAGACTTTCGCTCGTTTTTAAAGCAGGGAGCAGACACCAAAACCACCCATTTACTGCCAGCGCAATGTTTAACCTACTTAGCGAAGGGTCGGAAAATCTTAGCTCGGCCGAAATTGCCGAAAAACTGGATTTTTATGGCATATATTATGACGCATCGTGTGACCGTGATAGCGCTATTATTACAATTACGTGCCTCGAAAAATTCCTGCCACAATCTCTCGAACTCCTGCAAGAATGTGTCGTGAAACCTGCTTTCGCTCAACACGAAATCGATATCTATAAAACTAAACGTAAACAACAACTCACCATAGAGCGCGAAAAACCGGCTTACGTTGCGCGTGAGAAATTTGGACAAGTCCTTTTTGGCGAAAATCACGCCTACGGAAAATGCTCGCAAATTGCTGATTATGACACACTTACACGTGACCATTTGGTCGAGTTTCATCGCAATTTTGTTACCTCGGACAACTGTTTTGCAGTTGCATCGGGCAAAATTACTGCCCATACAATTACGCAAATAACAGACTTTCTTCAAACACTGCCCTCGGCTAAAATACCTGTCGAAATAGAATTTATTCAGCCGCAAAGTGCTGAACCACTGGTGATTAAACGTGACGGGGCTGTGCAAACATCATTGAGAATGGGTAAGCTGCTTTTTACCAAAGAGCACCCAGATTATGTGGATATGAAAGTAGTTGCAATGATTCTGGGGGGCTATTTTGGCTCTCGATTAATGCAAAATATACGCGAAGAACGTGGATATACCTACGGAATTTACTCGGCGATTGTCTCGCTAGAATACTCGGGTTATTTTGCTATCGCCTCGGATGTTTCGACCGAATCACTCGACGATACTATTGTGCAAATTCGCTATGAACTCCAAGAACTTGCGACAGAAAAGATTGATACAGAGGAGCTTAACGAAGTCAAAAATATGATTCTCGGCGAATTGATGCGAATAGTCGATGGGCCATTTGGTGTGGCGGATGTTGTTATCGAAAACATACAGTCGAACCTCCCAGCTGACCACCTCGATGAATTTTTGCAGGGTGTGCGTAGCGTAACGCCTGAGCGAGTTTCTGAGCTGGTAGCCAAGCATTTAGACCCAGATACTTTTACCTACGTTACAGTGGGCTAGGGGGGGTTACTGCGCTAATTTTTTGGTATTTGGTCGTTTTATAGCTATATTGCATTACTAATTTACCCCCTTAAAACTGAAATTATGTGTAAAATTACCCAATCTCTGGCTGTTCTAGTCAGCTTATTTTCCCTCTTTGCTTGTTCGCATTCTGCCCCCGCAGGTGAATTTATTGTCAAAGGGAAAATTCAAAATATCCCAGATAGTACACAAATACAATTCTATGTGCTAAACGGAAACCTATATCAAATTATTGGTATGGATACCATTATAAATGGTGAATTTTCGTTCCAAGATACCATTTCTAATGGTACGCGATTACTCCATTTAAGTCTTGGACAAACCGTAGAAACTTCGCCTTTTCGTGAAATTTGTGTTGCACCTACCGAAGTTGTGACAATTACGGGCGATGGGCATATTCCACTTTTATGGTCTGTCGAGAGTGATATTGAGGAGCAAAAAGAGGCCGATTTGTTTATGCTGTCGCAGCGCGAAGAGCTACTTTTGGCCGCTAGAATTGATGCTGAAAGGTTGGCGCTTATGTTTTCAAAACCTTCTAAGCCTCTCACCGAACAACAAAAAAAAGAGGCTAAAGCCACGCAAGATTCATTGTTTAACCTATTAATGGCTACTTATGGTAGTGCAACTGCTAAGAAACTGGAATTTATGGAGACTGCTCCAGTTACCAAAATGTGGTTAGACCAATTTTTGAGCTCTGTTGCTGTTATGCAGTATGACAAAGAATCAAAAGTAATTCCTACTCTCAAAAAGCTCTTCACAAAACTCTCAGACCAAGATAAATTGACTCCGCAAGGGGAGCTAATTGTCGGCTATATGTCGCTGCCAGAACAGCTCGAGGTTGGCGATGCTATGGTTGACGGTGTTTTGTTTGACACTTTGGGCGTTCAGCGTAGCCTTAGTGAGCTAAAAGGAAAGTACATTCTGCTCGATTTTTGGAGCGCGGGATGTGGCCCCTGTATTCAATCTTTGCCCGAGTTGGGCAGAGTGGAGCATCAATATGCTGAGAAACTCAATGTAGTTAGTATTAGTGAAGACTCAAAGGATTTTTGGAAAACTTTTATTGCTAAACGTAAACTCACCGGAAATCAGTGGAACGAACTAAGGGGCGCGCGTACTGGTCTGGCTGCTAGTTATGGTGTTCAAGGAGTTCCGCACTATGTGTTGATTGACCCAGACGGGAAAATTGTGCTTAAATGGAGCGGGTACGGTAACGGTATTATTGAAAGTCAACTCAAACCATTCCTGAAATAAGTTTCCCCTATAAAAGAAAACTCTAAAACATTCTATTTCAGGCGTTTTTGGAAGTGCATATAGTCTTTTGTGTATTTCCAGTCGCCTCCCCAAACCCAGCCCATTTGTTTGAATTTAAGGACAAGTGGGTGTTTGCTATGTAGTGAGCGTTGGTCGGTAGTGGGGTTGTAGGTTGCGCCTTTTGGGATAGTATCGCCTTTGGTGGAGATATATGGGTTGTTGAAAGGGTTGATGTCTATGGCAGTGCCGATGGAGTGTAGGGACAGGGATTTTGCTGCGGCTTTTTGGCGATAGTGGAAGCTATACGTATTGTTTAGCCTGTTCATAGATGTGTTGCCTCCTGGTAGGTCGAACTTTATAGGCGCGACCATTTCTACGGGGAGCTTATTTTCTTTGATAAATTCAAAAATCTCGATTAGGTCGTTTGCTAGTTGTTTGTGTACGATTATTTTGCCTGTTTGGAGTGTGTTGTTGGCGTTATAGAATTGTACGTTGATTAGCGCGAGGTTGTCGATAATGCTTTGCGGTGCGGTTGTTCCTGTGACTAGTTCGTGTAGTTCGATATTTTGTGCGGCGGAGTTGTTCTCTTGTGATTTGGCTGTAATTACACTAAGGCTGAGTGAGAATATGAGGGCTACTAGGGTTATGGTTTTGTGCATAGTGGGTGTGTGAGTAGGGGTGGGTTTACTGTGTTGTTTTGCCTTACTCTTCGTAGACTACATAGACGGGTGCTCGGAGCCCCTTCCACGAAGTGAGGGTCACAGTAAGGCTCCCAACTTTAATAGGGGATTTGACATAGACCGGGATTTTGTTAGCATCATCAGTAATCCAGAGTGAAAACTCGTCGCCATCGGCAAAAGCCTCTTCCGTAGAGGTTGCAAATTGGCAATCGAAACGTAGCGTTTTAAACGTTCCGAGCTCTTCTACCTCAAGGTTCTCACGTTTTATAAATCGTAGTTTAATTGAGCGTATGGTATCTTCTAGCACTAGGTCGAGTTTAATTTGCTGTCCTTTTTCGAGTTTGGTCATATCCATACTACGAAGGTTGTAAAACAGCGACAGGCCGTCAAAGCTATTCTGCATCAGGGGCATAGTTTTATAGTATTTCCTATCGCGTTTAATGTTATGGCCTAGGGTGTTAACTACTTTTTTTTGCCAGTCAAAGTTAAATTCTTGGTCATACATATACCCGCCTTCTCTCATTGTATTGACAACTTTATGGGGTTTGAGCGTCGTAGCATCGACGGTAGAAATGTATGTGTCTTCGAGTTTATAGAACCAATTGAAAAATGGCCGTGTTTTGCCGTAGCCTTTGAATTGGTATTGTATGGAGTCTTTGGTGTTAATTTTCCTCACCGATAGCGTTGCATCCGCTACTGCCGCACGAATCATTGCAGATGTGTAGTGGATAGAGTAGTGGAGCTCTTCTTTGTCCTGAAAGGGTTGTTTGTTCGAAGGGGCTTGCCCAATGTTTTGCGCAACTACGGGCGCCGGTAAAAACGCCAAAAGTGCCACAAGCAACAAGAAATTTCTCATATATATAAAGTATTTTCCCAAAATGGGGAGATTAGTTTCGTAAAGATAAGAAAAAATATTTTTTTTGCACTATATTTGTGAAGTATGATTGACACAATATTAAATACTCCATTAAAATTCTCAAAGGGCGTCGGTGTTCGCCGAGCATCGCTTTTAGAGTCTGAATTATGTTTGGTCACCTATGGTGATTTGCTGACACATATCCCGATTCGTTATCTGGACCGCACAAAACTCTATCGTATCAACGAAATAGTTGAGGGTACCGAGAATCCCTATGTCCAGTTTCGGGCTAAGGTGCTTGGTTTTGCCATTGCTGGTGCGGCGCGCAAGCAGCGTTTATCGGTCGAAGTTGCCGATAGTAGCGGATTTGCAAACCTGCTGTGGTTTCAGCGATTTGCTTGGGCACAGCGCTCTATCGAGGTGGGGCGAGAATACATTTTTTTCGGACGACCATCGTTCTACAATGGCTCACTCTCTATCGTACACCCCGAATTTGAACCAATAGGCCTCTCTGCCGAGAAATCAGCAGTAGGAGTCGAAGGGATATACTCAACAACAGAAATCCTTACTAACGAGGGGATGGGCACAAAAGCACTCTACAAACTTGTCAAACAAGTGTGGAGCGAATGTAAGCCTTATATTCGTGAGAACCTCCCCGAATATATGACCCAAAGCCTGAACCTAATGCCGCGTGTTGAGGCCTACGAACAGGCGCATTTTCCAACTAGTAGCGAGGCGCTGCAACGTGCTATATATAGGCTCAAAATGGAAGAGCTAATACCCCTGCAACTGGGGATGACGCAAAATAAACGCGACCGTCACGAAAAATCCGTAGGTTACAATTTCGAGAATGTTGGTAACTATTTCAACCGATTCTATACTGAAAAACTACCGTTCCCACTCACAGGGGCGCAAAAAAGGGTGGTGAAAGAGATGCGTGCCGATATGGGCTCGGGAAGGCAGATGAATAGGCTGCTGCAAGGAGATGTGGGGAGTGGTAAAACTATAGTTGGATTGATGTGTATGCTGCTGGCTCTGGATAATAAATTCCAGTCGGCATTGATGGCGCCAACAGAGATACTCGCGCAGCAACACTATCGTTCAATAAGTGAACAATGTGAGGGGCTGGGTGTTAATATAGCTATATTTACAGGCTCGACACGCAAGAAAGAGCGTGAAAGAATACTCGCCGAACTAGCCGATGGACGTATTGCTATACTGATAGGTACACACGCACTAATCGAAGACCCTGTGCAGTTCTATAAATTGGGACTTGTCATAATAGATGAACAACACCGCTTTGGGGTGAAACAGCGTGCAAAACTTTGGGGTAAAAGTCTCCAAGCGCCGCATATCCTCGTAATGACCGCAACGCCAATTCCGCGTACGCTGGCTATGACAGTATATGGCGATTTGGATGTCTCAAAAATTGATGAGCTACCCCCCGGACGTAAGCCAATACAAACTTTTCTAATCAAAGAAGGGCAACGACTGCGTATGATAGGGTTTATCAAAGAGCAGATAGCCAAAGGCAGACAAGCATATCTGGTGTATCCGCTTATAAAGGAGTCTGAGACAATGGATTTTGCTAATCTGGAACAAGGGGCAGAGATGATTCTTCACCACTTTCCGGCACCTGAATATGCCACTGTTGTTGTGCACGGTAAGATGTCGAACGAAGATAAGGATTATGGTATGCGTCTATTCGCGAGCGGTAAGGTGCAAATACTTATCTCTACTACTGTTATAGAGGTTGGCGTAAACGTGCCTAACGCCTCGGTTATGGTTATAGAAAGTGCCGAGAGATTCGGGCTCTCGCAGCTGCATCAGCTAAGGGGGCGAGTGGGTCGTGGTGCCGAACAGAGCTACTGTATATTGATGAGTGGCGATAAAATATCAAACGATTCGGAGAAAAAACTTAACGCTATGTGTCGCACAACGGATGGGTTTGAACTAGCCGAGCTGGATATGGAAATTCGTGGTATTGGGGACATTGAAGGGACGCGCCAAAGTGGTCAGGCTATGAACCTGCGTATCGCAAATCTTGCCAAAGATACCGACCTACTTGAACTCGCTACCATCGAGGCCGAAAAAATATTGAATGCCGACCCAAACCTCTCACACCCACTCAATAAACCACTCAAAGACCTAGTCGAAAAAATGAGAATTTCACGCGGAGGTAGCTTCTCGCTCTCGCAAATATCGTAGCGAAAAACGCTGGAATTGCTATCTATGCGAATTTAGCTTTGAAATTATTAAAGCGGATGCCTATCGGGGTGTCAGAGACACCTTTTAATTGGCTGTCGCCATTCCAAAATTATTGGTATAGGCGGAGCCTGGAAGCCAGCGCCCGCCCCTCGGCGCGGCTGAACAAGTCAGCACACACCC
>CAMQUV010000020.1 GCA_947037995.1 uncultured Rikenellaceae bacterium | reverse complement strand
TGGAGTTCAGACGTGTGCTCTTCCGATCTGGTGTGACTTGGGGAGCAATTAGTGATATCACTAAACAAATTAAACATCCAAATGTTTCCGATTTTGCATCAGGACCTGGTGCCGGAATTAGACTCGTTTCCGGACCAAATAAAGGACGTATTATTATCCCATTTAATGCTGTCGGTGGAAAAGATGGATGGTATAATTATCTAGGTTACTCCGATGATTTGGGTGAAACCTGGGGGATCATTGAAGGTAAATCGCAATATGGTACCAACGAAAGCCAAGTGGTTCAAATTGCTGATAATAAACTACTTATTAATGCTCGTAACCACAGATTTAATGGCGATAGTGATAAAACACCTAATGGATGGAATCCCTGGAATTTTAATAATATTGCCAGATATAGAGGTCTTATTGACGTGTTTGTTGATGGAACTAAAAGCAAGTGGAGTAAAACCAGAATCTGTAAGGACCTTCCAGACCCCCAATGTCAAGGCGGTATTACTAGATATAGTGGGTTAATCGGAGATGAACCATCAATCCTAATATTTACAAATCCCGCTTCGACCCTAGTAACTACACGCACATCACCACCCTATAGATACGCCCCGCCAAAGCGCATAAATGGAACAATGTCACTCAGTTTGGATGATGGCGCAACGTGGCCAATAAAAAAACGATTTGTAGGTAATCGATATACCGAATTTCAGTACTCACAACCAATAAGAATAAGCGAGAATCAAATTGGTGTAATATTCGAGAGTGGCGCGGAAACTAGATTTGCAGTCGTAAATATTAAGTGGCTCGTGTCTGGATATAAATATGCCGAACACGATTTGAAATAGTAGAGTAGTATCAACCTATTTTCACTACCTGTACATATATAATAATAAAGATGAATAATAAAAAAATATCAGCTATTTACTACTCGCCAACTCATACGTCGGCTAAAATTTGTTCTGTTGTTGCTCGTGCCGTTAACTCGACAGGTATTGATGTGAACTATTGTGAGCTAACCTATAAAGCCGAGGAGGATAAATTACATTTCACTTCTGATGACTTGGTTGTCGTCTCAGTGCCTGTTTATTGTAGTAGAGTTGCACCCGTGGCGATTGAACGACTCGCAAAAATTAAAGGCAATAATACCCCTGCGATTGCTATTGTTGTCTATGGAAATAGAGATTATGGAGATGCATTGCTCGAACTTTGCGATGTCTTGAAAGAAAAAGGATTTGTAACTATCGCCGCTGCTGCATTTATCGGAGAACACTCATATAGTAGGACAAATATGCCTATCGCCCAAGGGAGACCTGATGATGCCGATGTTGTAGCTGCAACGGTTTTTGGAGAAAAATGTAGGGTGAAATTAGACGCTTGCCATAATATTGCTGATTTTCTGCAACTGAAAGTTGATGGCAACACACCTTATTTTGTCGTAAACCACTCGGCTCCTACAGCACCTACTATTGATGTGAATTTGTGCAATCAGTGTGGAGTTTGTATAGATAATTGTCCCGTAGAAGCTATATCCTATCAGAATGGTGCAGTAATGTGCAATGTAGACCTCTGCACAAAATGTTGCCGATGTGTGAAAGAATGCCCCCATAATGCCGTGAAATTCATTACACCATATACAGAATTGCTGCACAAAAACTGTGCGGTCAGAAGAGAACCACAAATCTTTATGTAAAATTATAAGATATTCCCCGCGAATTATGCTGAATATTATGATATTACACTTTTATGGTAATGCTCAAAAATATGCGAAAAAAAAGACGTGTAAAAACATCCCGTTTTTACCACCTCGCAACTTCAAAATCGTTGGCATTTTGGTTGGCATTATGAAACGACTTAAATATCATTATATCAGCTAGTTGCAAGAAATAGTCATTAAGCTCGTGCCACTATAAAAAGCCACATTATCAAAGAATTCGCCACGATACAATCCCTGTTTTTTTTTAATTCTTCCATAGCTGTTACTCTCAATTAATATGCAAATACAGTCTTTTTTTCATAGTTATGCTGTTTTTATTCCACTACTATGCAGAAAATGACTAATTAAACAGTGCCTTTTCTTTGTAAATTAGAATTATGCTACCATATTGATGAGATATTATGTTTAATAGTACCGAAAGTTCGTGTACTAATATTTTGTTATTATTTTGACATCCCTTTGTCTTTTTCCTTTGCATGTTTAAATTGTCAATCTTCACCTAAATTAATACACTGGTAAGATATTTTCGTTAACTTTGTAGGAGATGTCATGTAAAAACAATATACTATGTCAGAAATAAATAGATTAAAGGAAGTTTTTTGCTGAAGAAGGTCGTGCAAGTAAAGGCTTCGCGGGGAAATTGAGTAAAGAACCTGCAACAGTTTCTCATTGATATAATTATCGCATTCATGCATCTTCTTGAAACTTTAGACAAGATAGCTCAATAACTCGACAGAAACAGACAAGAACTCTTAAATTAAAGTAAATAAGAACCCTATGACAAATAAATTTAACGAAGATAGTTGGGTGAAATTACCTGCTCTTATAGATCTGGGTAAGCTGGATTATTGAGATACATCACTAAACGTTATTCATTTCGATGGTGACACAAATATCATTAAGTCAACACTAAAAATATAAATTTAAACAATGACCCAACCGATCTATAACGAGCAAATAAGCTCACTAAAGACAGCAAAGATAACAGGAGTAAAAGCTCCGCATAAGCCAATATTGCTATTAAGTGTAATTGACCTCGTAGAGCGAGGTGTGATTACATCAAATCACATTGAGTTTAGTGAAGCTTTGGAGAGGCAGTTTGCTCAAAACTGGACAAGATATGTAGGTGATTCATTATTGTTTCAATCCAAGATTGCTACACCATTTTGGCATCTTCAGAATGAACCGTTTTGGAGATTAATATCCTGTAATGGCGTAGAAATGACAAAAGAAAACATCGTAGGTAGTATGTATTCAGTTAATAATCTAAGAAAGCAAGTGAAATATGCAGAGATTGATAGCGAATTGTTTGAACTATTACAAGATTATGATGATAGAGAAAAGATTAAGGGGTTATTGTTAAATACTTATCTCAACGATAAGTATCTGCAAAATGAATCATCGACCCATTAGCTATTATTTCGGAACGACTTTATTATCCGTAGCTTCATAAATAAATATAATATGAATTAAATCAACAGACAAGATAAAATACAACTCTTCGAGCATAAACAGGTGCGGACGCTCTGGGACGATGAGCAAGAAATATGGTGCTTCTCAATCACTGATGTGATTGAGGTTTTAACCGACAGTCCACGCTCACGTAAATATTGGAATACTCTGAAAACAAAACTTCTAAACGAAGGGAGTGAACTGTCCTAAAATATGGGACAGTTGAAAATTTACTCAATGCAAAGTCAATTCATAATATTCTTGACAGCAAGAAAGATACAGAGTAATTTATATAGTTTAGTTAAAGAACGTAAATATTACTATACTCACACCTGCGAGTTTCATAATCGTGGCGGTGGACGTAACACAGTTACAATAATTATAAGAGAATAAAATATGGACATTAATATAAGAACAGAGGTAGCAACCGACTCCCCAAAGGTATTTAGCATCATCGAGCAGGCATTTCGCACAGAGGAGCTTAGCGACCATAAGGAGCAGTTTTTGGTGGACCGCTTGCGTTTGAGCGGGTCGTTTATCCCTGAACTTTCGCTGGTGGCGGAAGTCGATGGCGAAGTTGTAGGGTATACTTTGCTCACTAAAATTTCGATTTGTGATGGTGATATTAAGCACCAATCTTTAGCTCTTGCGCCTGTGTCAGTCGTGCCTGAGTATCAAGGTCGTGGTGTAGGTAGCGCATTGATTAAGTCAGTACACACTAAAGCTATAGCACTTGGCTACGTCTCGGTTGTGATATTGGGGCATAAAGATTATTACCCACGATTTGGGTATGAAACTGCATCACAATTTGGGGTTTCGCTGCCATTTGATGTGCCAGAGGAGTATGTAATGGCAGTGGAGCTTACACCTAATGCTCTCTATGGCGTTCGTGGCGTTGTGGAGTACGACCCTGCTTTTAGTGAAGAGTAGTTATATTTACAAAAATAAACACATCAATTTTGGACTATGGCAGGGGGGCGATTTATGTTAGTTTCGTAATCGTGGTGGAGGTTAAAGGGGTGTTGCGACACCTTTAGGAGAGTAAATAACTGCTCATCAAGAATTTATGGTTGTCCAATAAAACTTTACAAGGTCACACGACACCACTACCAGAGTTAATAAACTGGTAGTTTCGGTGCGTAAAATAATATTCCAACCCTCCTAGTCAAAAAGAATTGCCATTTTAACGAATTTGGCTCGTTTTCAGTTAGATTTTTTCAATCTTTTTCAGTCTTCTCTAAGAACGAATATAAATCGTAATAATTCATCAAAATTAGCCCAAAGGGGTCAGAAATCCAAAAGGATAACTGCTCCTATCTTGTTGATATAAAAAAAGTTTTATTGGACAACAATATAAGTTTATACAACGTCTTGATTCTTTGTTTACGGTAGATTTTCTGCTAAATATTATGCTCATACGGAGGATGTAACAAAAGATAGTCTATGGGTAATTATGTTCATGCCAACGAGCCTAGCCATCGTGTACCATATTTGTATATGTGGACAAGCGAACCAAGGAAAACACAATATTATGTGCGTGAAGTGATGGATAATAAGTATAAAAACTGTATTGACGGGCTTTGTGGCAATGATGACTGTGGTCAAATGTCGGCTTGGTATATATTCTCATCTATGGGATTTCATCCAGTATGTCCAGGTACAGATCAATATATAATCGGTGCTCCATATTTTGGGTATATGGATATAGCATTAGAAGGTGATAAAAGACTTATTATCAAAGCTCCAAATGTTAGTTCTAAAATAGATATGTGAAAAAGAAGTATTCCTTAATGGCGAGGAGCATAAAGATGCTTTCTTTACACATTAGCAACTTATTGATGGTGCCGAGGTTGAGTTTGTTATGTCTTCTCGACCTAATAAATCTCGCAAATTCAATGATAAGCATAAGCCTTATTCATTGACTAATGATCTTTGGTAGGACGGTAAGTCAGGGTGTTGAATGCACCGATTGATAAAAAAGCGTATTTTGGCATTGCTGAAATACGTTTTTTTTGTTTTTGGTCTAGACTTATGGTTTTGCCTAAATGCGTATGTCGGTGCGTGTGTTCGGCACGAGTGTTTTTGTTTGAGGTAATTACTTTGCTCTCTTCGAGAGGTGACGCAATCACTTCGTTTTTGCTCTCGGTTTTTTGTCTATGCGCAATCCTTGCGGATTATTTGTTTGGGGGTGTTGGGTTGTTTAGGGATTAATTATGATGCTAATGTGGGGAATCGATTACTATCTTGATAACGGAGTTATAAACAAGTTAGGATAAACATAAAAGAGCCCAGTATTTTACTGGGCTCTTTGTAATAAAAGTTAGTAGGCCTATTAGGGTGCTCATTTAATATATTTGATTTTAGTTGAAAACATCAAAGAAAATTACGTTTAAGAAATGAGGATTTTACTTCAAGTGTCAGATTAGTCTATTTGCCGTCATCGTAGCTTCCCTCATATAATCCACTTTGTCCGTTTACATAGAAATTTGAACGAGAAATAAAGTTGGTTACTCTATTGCCATAGTCAACTTCAACATTTCCAGATACTTGAACAATTGGTGATTCTGAAGTACCAACATTCAATATTGAATTGCTATAATAAGCTATGCCATTTGCATGGTACTGTTCTGTTATATTATAATAAGTTGTTACTACTTCAGCGTGTTTTGCGTAGTGTCCTGGGACGTTATTGTTAGTGCAATTATAGTTTGCTCTTAAGCTATATGTTACTTGAGTGTGGTGGTGATTTAACAACCAATAGCTTAGTGCGTGATCTATATTTTTATAAATTCCGTCGCTATAATTATTAAGGTTTATATCTGATGAATTTAACAATGAGACCTTTGCTTCTGGGGGATTACTCGTGGGTACTGTGTCATGAATAAACTGAATTACAGACTCGCCAGTATCAATAACATTGTTGAAAATTTTAACTATATTTTTGACTGTTCCTTTAGTCTCAGTTTTGCTTAATGTGTTTTTTCCATCCAATATATTGTACAAAATATCATTTACTTTTTTGTCACCACTTTTAGTAATTGTTGTAATTTGAGAATTGATTTGCGATATTGACACTTTTCTGTCTAAAGAAGTTATAGCATTGACATAAAGAGCCATATCAAAAAGATTCTCTGTATAAAAATTGTAGAAATTTTTCACAACGTTTATTTTTTCTTCCTGTGTATTGTATTCCTGTCCTATGTATTTTGCCCAAATTCCGAAGAACAGTTGCATCTTTTCTAGTCTAGCAGTGTTGAAGAAACCATTGTAAGCACCATTTGGATTGTCAATTTTTTGAGTCACAAGTAGTAAGATAGGTTCTTTATCATTACCAAAATTGACAAATTTTTCTTCTAGGTACGCTAGTCTATTACCGTCACCATCTTTAAGTTCTCTATGGTAGATTTCACCTTCTGTATATTGGATATCACCTCCAGGTAAGTTTTCTGAAACAGCTCCGGTTTCTTCCTTTTCACAAGAGAAGAGGAATACTGATGATATTAATGTAATTATGTATATATATAATGTTTTCATATTCTAGTTTATTTATTGTTAAGCTTACGTGTAATTAATTATTCTTTTTCAACCCAGTATGTTTCTTTGAATCCAGTTTCAGCGTTAAGAACAAATCTTAATCTTGCAATTCTGTCGCATCCCCATCCTAAAAGACAACTATCATAATAGTGAGCACGAACCTCACCTGTTGCACTAATAATAGGGTTATCATCTGTTCCAACATTTGTCGGTAGGTCAAATGTTGTTGTTATTTCTTGATGCATAGTGTTGCCTGTATGAGATTTTTCAATATTAACAGCACCTTGAGGAATGTATAATCCTTTAATATCGTTGTGTTTACCTTGATAGTATAGTGATATATAAAAAGTTGCTGAAATCATAGCGTCATTTTTTCCTGTACCATATTTATAAGTGTACGGTATAACCGCTTCAAAGCTTGGATCCGACGGTGATAGGTCCATTTTCTTCCCAACAACATAATTGAAAGAATTACCGTCATTGTCATTTAGATATGAAACATACTCGGTATGTGCATTTGTAGTTGGAGGTAATATTGCTATAAATTTAGATAAAATTTTAACACCTCCTGTAAAAAGAGCAACAGCACCAAGTACGCTCTTTGTCTTAACTATTTTGTTAGAGTCATATCCAAAACGCTCAATGTCAGAAATCACTGTACCTATATCGCTTTTGCTACCACTTCTTGTTAGTGAGCCTTCAAGGATTTTATGTATTGTTGGTATTGGAACGCCTGAAATGTTCATGACGTTGTAAATTTGTCCTAAATCAATTTTTGAGGCATGTAATTCTTTCAATCTTTGTAGAACAATGAGTTTATTTGCAATATTTTTAGGATCATTACTAGAGTTCAGGAACTTATAACCAAGTCCTTCTGAAAGATTCTCTGCAAGTTCTAATAATTGATCTTTAGTTAATGTTCTAAAAATCATTATGTCGTCATTTTCCAATAGCACATCTTTATCATTTATAGTGTGTTTAGTGGTGATATTCATAAAAATCTTGTTGTCTTTGGTTCCAAGGTTAGTAATCACCTCCTCGACATTTTCCGAAAAATTAGGAGACGATAGTTCTGAATATAAGACAGTCCCCTCTTGGTAAACGTCCAGTGGGGTATTGTAGGGTTCATTTTCATCTTTACTGCAAGATAAAAAGATCAGCGGTAATAAAAATAGTGTTCTTTTCATGTGTTTAATTTTTTTTATGTTAGTTGTTTAGTTGATGGCGTTTAATTTCACTTCATAAAATTCAGCGTTGTCGTTTTGTTATCTATTTGTTCAAATTTTTTATTTCGTAACTCTACATTTTCACAGAGATGATTAATTTCATTTATTATTGTTGTGCCCAAATCTTTAGGGACTGAAACTACTCTCACTTGATTTTTTAATTGTGTATACTTAAATCGCTTGTACAAAAGTAAATTATTTTATATGTATTGCACAAACGTATATGTGCAATACAAGAATATTTTATGTGCATTTTGAGAATAAATCAATTTGTACTCACAATTAGCGATTTAACTATTGATTACCCCACAATAAAGCACGTTTATCTGAGCTGTAAATACTCGTGATGTATACTATAAAGATGTTTTCTTAGGCTGACAATCTACTATTATTATTATATATTCAATATATAAGTATATATTTGCAGTTCGTTATTATGTAATATCTATACGAAAATATTTATAATGCGAATTAAGGTTTGAATAATTTATAGACAAGAAATATTGCAGCTAGTTTTCCGAAGATGAAAGCAATTAAACCTGCTGTACTCCTAACTTTTGAAGCTCGCTACTCAGCGCATTTTTGCACTTAAAGCGGCTAAAGCCTTAGACTTTCAAGTGCAAAAGCACTCTACAAGTCTATTTAAGCACACAACTGCACTAACTATCGAGCTTTTTGAAGACCTTTTAGTCCTAGAGTTATAAATCAAAAAAAAACCAAGCCCCTTATTTTAAAAGTGGAGGTAACTTTATGTAACTATGATAGTTATACTTGATTAAAGATTTTTATTGGACAACAATATTTTCAAATATAGTAATAAATTGGTTCAGAATGATACCCCAATTGCGAATTGGCATTGTCCATTTTTCTCAATCTCTCCAATGGCTAGCCACACAGACTCACGCAAAGCATCGTCTGAGGGGAATGAGTGCTTCGTTTTGGTATGTTTACGGATATTGCCATTGAGATTTCCGATCAAGTTTGTAGTGTAAATAATCGTGCGAATTTCAACAGGAAAATCAAAAATAACTGTCAAATCATCCCAGTTTCTACGCCAGCTCTGCACCGCATGGAGATACTTCGAACCCCATTTTTATTCGAAACTACCCAAAATATGCTCTTCCTGCTCACGATTTACCGAGGCATAGATCTCTTTCATATCTGCCGTAAACTCCTTCATATTCTTCCACACAACATAGCGACACGAATTACGGATTTGGTGTACTATGCATATTTGAGTGGTCGATTCTGCCACTCGATTGCGTCCTGGGCAACTTTGTTCGTAATGATTGAGGTAGAGCCCGTAGAGAGCGTTATCTCATAGATTTCGCGCATCTCATCCTCAATATCAAAGACGCTCAACCCCTTGGCATATAGCGCGATAACGAGTCGTTCGATACTCAACTAAAGGATTAATCCATATTGAAAATCTTGAGGTGTGCCAAACATGACGAAGAACCCGATTTAACCGTTTTATCAGTAAATTTAATATCGTTAAATAATTAGCATTTTATAATATGCATAATATTAAGTACTTTTGCAGTGTGTGTAATATAATAATTTATTCACATTAGGTTGTCACTAAATTTAATGCAAATAAATTTAGTAGCACAAACACTTTATTTAAATTAAATAAAGTGCTATCTGTAAGTTTGAGGTATTAAATACATTAGTGATGAAACAAAAAATTGGCTTATTAGAGCTAATATCTTTCAAAAGATATAAACCGGCACTGTTGCTATGGATCGGAGTTGTTGGCATAATATTTCACCTCATTTTGCATTGGTCCTCACCATCTATTTTGGTAGTTATACAAATCACAAACATTGTTGTAGCTATAGCATGCATTATGTCATTTTTTTCTATTGCATTTATACTGTCTCGTAAACCAACAAAAGCACAATGGTTTTTTATCTTAATCTTGAGTATGCACGCATTATGGTGGATTACGTGCCTTGTTCCAGTGTTGCTTGGCTATGGTCAACACACTATAGCAGACATGTCGGGTATTGCATATAATGGCGTTGAAGGTGTTGATGGTATTGCATCTACATTATTTATGTTGTATCCGATAGAGGTACTTAGGCCCAATTTTTTAAAACTAAGAACGACCCTTAAAATATTTATCCCTGCGCTGATTGTGTTATTACTAGTACTATTATCAAATAGCATTGAGAGCGACGGGCAAGAGTTCTCTATCAACCTTATTTTTATATCAAGAATACTATTGGTTCTTGGATACCCATTAATTACTTTACTATACCTACTGAAGTATCAAAAAACGTATAAGAAATGGTGTCAACAAAATTACTCTAATATAGAGAAGTTAGACACTTCGTGGTTGAAATACTATATAATTGGATACCTTTTTATATATATATCATATCTATATACGGTACTTAATCTTAATCATGAGACTGTATTAGTTCACCATATGATG
>CAMQUV010000019.1 GCA_947037995.1 uncultured Rikenellaceae bacterium | reverse complement strand
TCACATTTTCGACTTTCAGTCCCGCCTCGATATCGCCACGCACACCGTGTTCCGGCGCAAAAAGCGCTGTAAGCTGCACTCCAGCCGCTTTGGCTTCGGGGCTCGATAGAATCTCTACTGTTGAACGTAGTTTTTGGTTTACTCCCGTAGGGTTAGTGATTAGTCCTACTCGTTTGCCGGCTAGCGCTTTAAAGTTGGTTGCTTCGAGCACATCGATACCTGTTTTGACTTGTGCGGATGACGTTGCAACTGTAAGGATTACGGTTAGAAGCGTTAAGATGGTTCTCATTTATTACAGTAAATTTTATGGTTATGTTATATATTTTGAAGTTATTTAGTCCACAAGAAAAAATAAAAAGGACTTACTCCCCCTTTCAATTCAGCAGTTGCAAGGGTTTGTAAGTCCGTACTAATCACGCAAGCGCGATTAGTATATTTTCAATCGATTAGTACGATTATAGTGCGTCAATTTCTTTAAGCACGGCGTTGGTAGCTTTGACAGCTTCAGCCGATTTAAGAAGTTGATTTTTTTCGTTTTCGTTTAGTTGGAGTTCGATAATTTTTTCGACTCCGTTAATTCCGATAACAGCAGGAACGCCGATACACAGGTCATTAAGGCCGTATTCGCCTTCGAGAAGGGTACACGATGGGACGATTTTCTTTTGGTCTTTTACGATAGATTCGACAACATAAGCAGCGGCAGCACCAGGCGCGTACCAAGCAGAGGTTCCGAGTAGTCCTGTAAGAGTAGCACCACCAACCATAGTATCTGCGGCAACTTTTTGGAGTGTAGCATCGTCAGCAAGTTCGCAGACAGGGATACCTTTGCAGGTAGCTTTTCTGAGAAGCGGAATCATAGTAGTATCACCGTGTCCACCAATCACCATACCATCAACGTCGTTAATATTAACGTTAAGTGCTTTTGCTAGATAGCATTTGAATCTAGCCGAGTCAAGAGCGCCGCCCATACCAAAGACTTGGTTTTTTGGGAGTCCGGTAGCTTTGAGGGCAAGGTATGTCATAGTATCCATAGGGTTAGAAACTACAAGTATAATAGCTTTAGGCGAGAATTTAAGGATATTTGTTGCAACTGTTTTGACAATATTTGCGTTAGTACCGATAAGTTCTTCGCGAGTCATCCCTGGTTTTCTAGGGATACCCGATGTAATAACAACGACGTGCGAGCCAGCGGTAGCTGAGTAGTCGTTAGTAACACCAGTAAGTTTGGTATCAAAATCCATAAGAGTTTCGCATTGGAAAATGTCGAGCATTTTTCCTTCGGCGAAGCCTTCTTTAATATCTAGTAGCACAACTTCTGCGCAGACTTCTCTGGCAGCAAGTACGTTAGCGCAAGTTGCGCCAACATTTCCGGCGCCTACAACTGTAACTTTCATTTGTTTATAATTTTAGGGGATTATTATTTGGGTATTTAAGGGTATCTTTTTCGGGGATATTTTTGGGGGTTTAACTGTAATAGTTATCCAATAATATTTTGGTATTGTTCTGCCGAAAGTAGGTTATCGATTTCGGAAGGGTTTGAGAGTTTCACTTTAATAATCCATCCGTCTCCGTAGGGGTCTTGGTTTACTTTTTCGGGAGCGTCTTCGAGTTGTTCGTTAAATTCGATAATTTCGCCAGAAGCTGGAATAAAAGCGTCAGAAACTGTTTTAACGGCTTCGATAGAGCCAAAAACTTCGTTTTGGTTCAGTGAATCGCCGACAGTGTTAACGTCAACAAAAACGATGTCACCAAGTTGGCTTTGTGCGAAATCAGTTATACCGATGGTGGCAATATCGCCCTCAACGCTAATCCATTCGTGGTCAGAGGAGTACTTAAGATTTTGTGGAATATTCATTTCAAATGTTTTTTAAAAAGGTTATTTTAAAGGTTATTGTAGGCAAAGATAGAACATTAAAAATACAAAACAAAAATAAATGAGTTAAAAATTGGAAAGACATCTATGGTTGTTTTTTTCACCCCCCGAAACACCCATTTTTTGCTTCGGGTTTTTATTTTAGTTATATTTGCAATCTTATAACAAACACAAACACTCAGAATCTATTTATATGCCAAACAAGCAAGATAATCAAGAAGATATACTAAAAAACGCCACGCAAGAGCAATATAAGTGGGGGTTCACCACTGACGTTGCCACGGAGCTTATTACAAAAGGGCTCAGCGAGGAGGTCGTGAAAATTATATCGCAAAAGAAAAATGAACCAGAATGGCTACTAGAATTTAGACTTAAAGCATATCGACACTGGCTTACCCTTGAACACCCGCAATGGGCACACCTGGATATCCCCGATATCGACTTTAACGATATTATTTACTACGCCGCTCCACAACAAAAAGCATCGCTCGAATCACTCGACGAAGTTGACCCAGAACTGCTAAAAACATTCGAAAAACTCGGCATACCACTCGACGAGCAAAAAATGCTCACCGGTGTTGCCGTGGATGTCGTCGTCGACTCGGTCTCGGTCAAAACTACATTCAAAAAATCACTGCTCGAACTAGGGATAATATTTAGCTCGTTCTCCGAAGCAGTGCACGAATATCCCGAACTGATAAAAAAATATCTCGGCTCGGTCGTGCCATATACTGATAACTTCTATGCCGCGCTAAACTGCGCCGTGTTCTCCGATGGCTCGTTCTGCTACATTCCAAAAGGGGTCAAATGCCCGATGGAACTGTCGACATATTTCCGAATTAATGCTTCGGGTACAGGGCAGTTTGAACGTACACTTATCGTTGCCGAAGAGGGGGCGAGCGTTAGTTACCTCGAAGGGTGCACAGCGCCGCAAAGAGACGAAAATCAACTGCACGCAGCTATTGTCGAAATAATTGTCGAGAAAAATGCCAAAGTGAAATACTCAACAGTCCAAAACTGGTACCCCGGCGATGAAAATGGGGTCGGTGGAGTATATAATTTCGTAACGAAAAGAGGTATATGTAAAGGCGAAAATGCACACCTTAGCTGGACACAAGTCGAAACAGGCTCGGCAGTTACCTGGAAATATCCATCCTGCATACTCAAAGGCGATAACTCGGTTGGGGAATTCTATTCCGTAGCTCTCACAAAAGGGATGCAACAGGCCGATACAGGTACTAAAATGATACATATTGGCAAAAATACAAAGTCGAGAATCGTATCGAAAGGTATATCGGCTAGCAGAAGCCAGAACACGTACCGAGGACTGGTTAAAATTACTAAAAATGCCGAGGGAAGCCGCAATTTCTCGCAATGCGACTCGCTGCTAATCGGAGATAAATGTGGTGCACACACGTTCCCCTACATTGACTCGCAAAACCAATCGGCCGTGGTTGAACACGAAGCCACAACGAGCAAAATTAGTGACGACCAACTGTTCTACTGCAACCAAAGGGGGATACCAACGGAAGATGCCGTGGGACTGATTGTCAACGGTTATGCCAAAGAAGTGCTAGTGAATCTGCCGATGGAATTCGCGATGGAGGCCCAAAAATTACTGACCCTATCACTCGAAGGCTCGGTCGGATAACAGCCTGAGCATACAATATTAAAATCTATCAAAAAATAAAATAAACTACATATATAATAATGCTTAAAATAAATAATCTTCACGCACGCGTCGAAGAAAAAGAGATACTAAAAGGGATTAACCTAACTGTGAACGCAGGAGAAGTCCACGCCATTATGGGGCCTAATGGCTCGGGCAAATCTACGCTCTCGTCAGTGCTTGCGGGGAACGAAAAATTTATCGTGACCGAAGGCTCGGTCGAATTCGAAGGGCAAAACCTACTCGAACAATCCATAGAAAAAAGAGCCGCAATGGGACTCTTTCTAGGGTTTCAATACCCCGTCGAAATCCCTGGGGTTTCAATGGCGAACTTCCTGAGAATGGCCGTGAACTCACAACGAAAAACACAAGGACTAGAACCAATCAAAGCTGGCGAATTTCTTAAAATGATGCGCGAAAAAGCCGAAATCGTTGAGCTAGGTGACAAACTTATGGGCAGAGCCGTGAACGAAGGATTCTCCGGTGGCGAGAAAAAACGTAACGAAATTTTCCAAATGGCGATGCTCCAACCGAAACTAGCCGTGCTTGACGAAACTGATAGCGGACTCGATGTCGATGCGCTGAGAATTGTGGCAACAGGAGTGCAAAAACTTAGACGACCTGATAACGCAACCATCGTTATCACGCACTACCAAAGGCTGCTCGACTATATTATTCCCGATTTTGTGCACGTACTATATGATGGCAAAATCATACATAGCGGCACAAAAGAGCTTGCGCTGGAAATCGAAGAAAAAGGGTACGACTGGATTATCAATAAGTAAAAAATTCGAAATATTTTAATGATTCTGTAATATGAAATACCGTAGACTAGGAAATAGTGGGCTTTTGGTGCCCGAAATATCGCTGGGATTGTGGCATAATTTTGGCGCAAATGACTGCTATGACACAGCACGCGATATTGTCACTACGGCATTCGATAACGGAATTACATATTTTGACCTTGCTAATAACTACGGAACTCCAGCGGGAAGCGCGGAAATCACCTTTGGTAAAATACTCAAAAATGAGCTCCAAAACCATCGCAACAAACTGCTAATATCGTCCAAAGCAGGGCACTTTATGTGGGACGGACCCTATGGCGACGGAGGCTCACGCAAACATATTATAGCATCTTGCGACGAATCACTCAAACGTGTAGGAGTTGACTATTTCGACATATTCTATCACCACCGACCCGACCCCGAAACTCCTATTGCAGAGACTGTTAACGCACTCGCTTATCTTGTTAAATCGGGGCGAGCACTATATATCGGGCTCTCAAAATATCCGCCGCAACTGCTCAAACAAGCTGCCGCAATGCTACGCGAGCAGAATGTACCAGTGGTAGTGCACCAACTAAAATACTCGCTATTACACCGAGAACCCGAAGAGCAACTTTTCGAGCTGCACAAACAACTCGAACTAGGATGCGTCAGCTTCTCACCGCTTGCCGCAGGGCAACTTACAGACCGATACGCCGGAGGAGATATCCCCGCCGATTCCAGAGCTGCCAAAAGCAACTTCCTCAAACCCGAAGAGGTGCGCCAAAACCTGCCGCAAGTACAAAAACTTAAACTCGAAGCGGAAAAACGAGGATTCACACTCTCGCAATATGCACTCAAATGGCAACTCGAACAACCAAACATAAGCAGCGTTATAGTCGGAGCTAGCTCTACTAAACAGCTAATTCAAAATATACAAAGCACACAATAGACCAAAACACACATAAATGAAAACATA
Source organism: uncultured Rikenellaceae bacterium (assembly GCA_947037995.1). GTDB lineage: Bacteria > Bacteroidota > Bacteroidia > Bacteroidales > Rikenellaceae > Mucinivorans. The sequence goes on along the minus strand of CAMQUV010000019.1, from coordinate 5,099 downwards.
CGATATTACAACGCAACAACATATCTCCGACCACATACAGGTGGCGGGCGATATAGATATTGTCTACAACATACGAGCAGGAGCGCAACTCGACTTGCAACAAATAACTACTACGAAAGAAAATGCAAAAGAAAATGCAAAAGACAGTACTAAAATAAACATCACATACAACCTAGAGCAGGGCGCAACGCTCAACGTCAACACGCTCGACATTGACAACAAACTACTCCACCGCACACAGACTTTCAATCTTATTGGGACTGGTGCAAGTGCCAATGCCACAGGGCTTTATATTACTGCCGACGGCGAGAAATCAACCAACAATATCAAGATGAACCACCTGAATCCCAACTGTACTTCGAGCCAAACATACAAAGGGCTTGTTGGTGGAGTCAGTGAGTTTCTGGGGCATATTTTTATCGAAAAAGATGCACAACACACGCAGGCGCTCCAACAAAATCATAACATACTACTAAACCCCTCGGCAAGAGTAATCTCGAACCCTTGGTTAGAAATTTATGCCGACGACGTTAAGTGCAACCACGGCGCGACGGTGGGTAAGAACGACCCCGATGCCATATACTATTTGCGCCAAAGAGGCATACCCGAACTTGACGCCAAAAAACTGATGCTCGAAGCATTTATTGACGAATGCGTAATGAATCACCCCAGTAAAGATGAACTACTAGAGCTCATCTCGGCTAAACTAAAAACACTCTAAATCAACCATTTACAATGTTCAACCCCAGTAATTTTCGCAGCGAATTTCCTATCCTCGAGCAAACTGTCTATTCAAAACAGCTTGTCTATCTCGATAGCGCCGCTACGTCACAAAAACCGAATATCGTTATAGACAAAGAGGCCGAACTATACCGCACTATTAATAGTAACATACATCGGGGAATCCATTTCTTGGCCAACGAGTCGACCAACGCCTACGAAAACGCACGCACCAAAGTGGCCGAATTTATTGGCACTCAACGCCAAAATATCGTGTTTACTAGCGGAGCAACGGCTTCTATCAATATTATAGCCCACAGCTTTGGCGAACTTATGTTCAACAAGGGCGACAACATAATCCTAACACGAATGGAGCACCACGCAAACATAGTGCCGTGGCAAATGGTAGCCAAACGTAAAGGTATGGAAATCAGAGTTTTAGATTTTAACGAAGATGGAACACTCCAGCTCGAAAAGCTCCCCGAAATGATAGACCAACACACCAAAATACTTGCTATTACACACATTTCTAATGTATTAGGGACTATCAATCCTATCAAGCAAATAATTGAGCTAGCACACTCCAAAGGGGTGCCCGTTGCGGTAGATGGGTGTCAAGGGATAGTGCACCAGATGGTGAACGTAGAGGAGTTAGATGCAGATTTTTACAGCTTTTCGGCACACAAACTATACGGCCCAACAGGCGTTGGAGTGCTGTACGCTAAGACAAAATGGCTCGAATCAATGCCCCCTTTCCTGGGCGGCGGCGATATGATAAAAAATGTTAGCCTCGAAAATGGTTCGACCTGGGCAGAGGTGCCGCTGAAATTCGAAGCTGGTACCACAAACTTTATTGGAGCCATAACTTTTGGAGAAGCTCTTGACTTTATCAAACGATATAATTTTAGCGAAATGGAGCATTACGCCAACACGCTGGCACAGGATTTCGCTACGAGATTGCTGGAAATCGAAGGTGCAAAAATATACGGGACAGCGCCGAATAAGGCATCAATAGTTAGCTTTACGATTGACGGAACACACCCGATGGACATAGCGCAAATAACTGATAAACTGGGAGTTGCGATGCGCAGCGGCACACATTGCGCCGAGCCCGTTATGACACATTTCGAACTCAAGGCAATGTGCCGAGCTTCGTTTGCCCCGTACAACACCGCGCAGGACGTCGACACGGCTATTGCAGCTATACAAAGGGCGGTTAGAATGCTACGCGCACACTAATATTTCACAGACAAATAATAACAATAATTACAAATAAATTTAAACACAGATAGATATGAGTTTCATAGTAATAGAGGGGCTGGACGGCGCCGGCAAGTCAACCCAAGTCAAAATGATAAAGGAATTTTTCGCCCAAAAGGGCATTGAGAGTGAGTATTTACACTTTCCTCGCTTCGATTCACCTGTTTACGGTGAGATGGTAGCCGAATTTTTGCGTGGCGACTACGGCACCAACGAGTCGGTACACCCGAAGATAGTCGCCCTACTCTACGCTCTTGACCGCCAACAGGCCAAACCACTCATAAACGGTTGGTTGGCAGAGGGTAAGGCAGTCATAGTAGATAGATATGTCTACTCGAACATTGCATATCAATGTGCAAAAAGCGACAAAAAAGAGGAGTTGAAACAGTGGATTTTGGACTTAGAGTATGGTCAAAATGACATACCAGAGCCCGATTTAACCTTGTTTTTGGACGTACCCTTTTCGTTTACCACTCAAAAACTCACCGAGGAGCGCGAGGGCGACGACCGTGACTACCTTATGGGTAAAAAAGACATTCACGAGGCGTCGTTATCATTCCAAGAATTGGTACGCGCCGTCTATATGAGTTGCGAGGGTACGGACGACCGCTACAAAATTGTTCCCTGCTCAAACGAAAGTGGCACAATGGCTACTGCCGATGAAATCTTTAACAGAATAAAAAATGAAATTGAAAAATCTGCTCTTTAGCATCTCACTTATTGCCGTTGCGATACTGTTTATCTTCTCGGGTTTAAGCAAATCAATCAACCCCTTTGGCTTTTCCAACCAAATAGGTGATTATTTCGCTGCCGTTGGAGTGAGTATCGGCACAATGTGCGCGATGATTTTGGCTGTTGCCGTTTGCGGCGTAGAAATCCTCTTAGGACTGCTGCTGCTTACGCGAATACATCTCAAAAAAGTAGCCTTCGTCTCGTTGCTTACAATGGTGTTTTTTACTGCACTAACCACGTGGATAGCTATTGCTAACCCTGTCAGCGACTGCGGTTGCTTTGGCGAGGTGATAAAAATCAGCAATATACAGACGCTCCTAAAAAACATCTGCATACTGCCTTTAACTGTAATAATATTTCGGTACGCCAAAGAGTTCCAAGCACCTGCGCGCGGCTCTAACTGGCTAATTATGCTGGGGCTAGCGTTGATTTCGGTGTTTCCGTCATTCTACTTTGCAACTACATTACCACTCATTGACTCCACACCATACAAGGTCGGGGTTAATATTCCAGAAGCGCTAAGTGGTAAAACCGACCAAATGACTAATAATGAGGAAGTTATCTTGCAATACAAAAACAGGCAAACTGAGGAGATTCACGATTTTGCTCTAAGCGACACTACTTGGTATGACGATACAAAGTGGGAATACGTGGCGACATTGGATGGTGTAACGGAGTTTGGCGGCGAGGTCAATGGGCTGAGTACACGCCCAGAGATGCCGATGATAATGGGGGGTGGCAAGGACATTTCGGATATAGTATTATCGGGGCCGCTGCCTTTAATGATAATCGTTTCGCCTACTATGGATTACCTTGATAATGAGGACTTACACAAGCTAAAAATAAGTCATCTAAACAAAGGTGGTAGGGTTATTTTACTGACTTCGGGGAGTTTAGTCGAGGTGCCGATGGCTGTGGAGGCGTTCAATTCGGACAATACGACGTTAAAGACAATTATTCAGAATTACCAGGGGGGCGTGATGTTGCTCGAAAATGGCGTAATTACACATAAATGGTCGATGCAAGAGATTCCAAATGTTAGTCCTATATTGGAATAAGTAGCTTCGGCATTGTTTTTAGATATATTTTCTTACCTTTGCGTGTTCTTTTTGGCGACAGAGGGAACTTAAAACAGGCAAAAAAGCTGTTGTAGCTCAGTGGTAGAGCACTTCCTTGGTAAGGAAGAGGTCACGAGTTCAATCCTCGTCAACAGCTCAAATTTACGCAGATCAGCCTAAATTCCCTAGCACCTTACTAGTTTATTACTAAACACCTTTTTATGTAATAAATGCTTACGTAAGGTGCTTTTTTGTGCCCGTATATCAACTTGATTCTGAATGGTTGTCGAGGTTTATAGATTGCAATTGGTTGGTTGATTAAAAGTGGCCTGTCGTGCAGATTTATCAGTACGGATAAGGGCCACGCCTCTTTTTTTTACCTGCTTTTCGATAGACCGAGACGGGCGAAGCTATGCAATTTAATTGGCGGAGTGGGGATTTTTTAGTAGCTTTGATACAATTAATTTAAACATTAAACTATGAAACATTTACTGCTACTCATTTCTTTTACTTTTATGTTGCCTATTTATGCAACTACACCAGAGAAAATATTTACCTCCGAAGATTACACAGATTTGGGTTCACCTACTAATCTTGTAATCCCTAAAGGCTTTACATCTATTGGTGAGCAAGCACTTTCTCAGTGTGAATCTTTGACTACAATATCGATACCTAATACGGTCACTTCGATTGATGCAGGTGCTTTTTGGGAGTGCATATCGTTGACCGAAATCGTTATACCAAACTCGGTGACTTCTATTGGAGCAAGTGCATTTGGGTATTGTGAGTCGTTAACCAAGGTCTCAATTCCAAATTCGGTGACTTCGATAGATGCAGCTGCTTTTTGGGGCTGCATGTTATTGAACGAAATCGTTCTACCAAACTCTGTGACTTCTATCGGTGAGAGGGCATTTTCGAAGTGTAACTCATTGAGCGCAATCACCATACCAAATTCTGTGACTTCGATTGGCGAAGGAATATTTTGGGGTTGTCACAACTTAAATCCGATAAATATCTCCTTAGGTGAAAATTTTATTATTGAAAATGGCATTTTGTATGATAAAGGCAAAACTATTATTTTATCAACGTTCAAAGCGTATCTACCAGAGTCTGTCATAATCCCCAACACGGTGACTTCTATAGGTAAATGGGCATTTTTGTGCTGTGAATCATTGACTCACGTCTCGATTCCAAACTCTGTGACTTCGATTGGAACTGATGCATTTTATGCTTGTGACAACTTAAATCCAGCAAATATCTCCATGGGTGAGAATTTTATTATTGAAAATGGTATTTTGTATGATAAAGGCAAAACAATTATTTTGTCAA
>CAMQUV010000018.1 GCA_947037995.1 uncultured Rikenellaceae bacterium | reverse complement strand
TTTTCCGCCTGAGAATGTTACTATTATTTTCATTGTATTGATTTTTTGATTGGTTGTTATTGCCGCCTGTAACTGCTACCATCATAACCTATACGGCTGTATGTTTCGGCAAAACGGTCGTCTATGCGCTTTCCGTAAAACGCTTTGAACTCATCGGGCGTTAGGTTGGTCGTCGCTACCGTAATCGCACTGTGATTGTCATATCGGGAGTTGAAAATATCACGCATCGGACGCTCCTCGTTCCCATAGTGCTTAATCATATCACTCTCAATCCCTAATTCGTCAATGAAGAGGATTCGAGCTTTTCGGCGCTCCTCGAAAAGACAGCTCTGCGACTCCTTGTCAAATCGTGCGCGAATCAAATCCGTAGCACTTGTCCAATGACATTTGTTACCACAAGTTATCAAAGCCTCCTTTATGGACCAAGCTAATGTTGATTTCCCCGTTCCCACCTGACCTTGGAGCAGCAAACCATTTGTCCGACCGTTTACAATCCAATTTGCAGCATCGTAAATATGCTTAGTAGTCTTGGTGTCGAGTCTGAATTCTCTGCATCTTTGCGCTACTCTCTTCGCGTAAATAGCGCTAATCAAACCGCTCATCTCGGTGATTGTGCAGTCTGTCGGTCTAACGAATCGTTGTCGTGTATATACTTCCATCACTCGGGAGGCTACAGCCGTCTGCTCCGTGATTAGTTGGGTCATTGTTTTTAGTTCCATAGTTAGTTTTATTAGTTATTTTGTCTTGTTTTGCCCACTTCGTAAATGTTAAGTAAGCCGATTGATTTTTGATTAATAAGGGCTTCCAGTTGTGCATCTGACCCAATAACTCAGTTATGGCTTCGTGTCCGTGGATTGCCTTGATTTTGTCGAATTGCTCCCGTGTGAAAGGCTCTTTCATCTTGGCTATGCTTGGGGTATTATCCAATATCCACTGCTCAAATCTCTTAAAATCAATCTCTAAAGAATTGGGCGAGTGAGTAGGCTCAGCCTGCTCTAATTCTTTACTTTCATTTACTTTACTTTCATTTACTTTACTCTTCTTTACTTTACTTTGCGGCAAACTTCCTGTATTTTGGGTAGATTGTACGGGAAGTTTGGGCGATTGTACGGGAATAATCTCGCAGCATTGGGGAATTATGATATTTTTTCTCTTTGCTCTTATGCACATTTCTTTGTATCTATTTTGGATAGATAGAGACGTTATAATCCCACTTGTAAGCACCGCTTTGTCAAAAAGCCCCACTGTACCGCAGTATTCTACAATCTCTTTTACTAAAGATTCTTTAATATTAAAGTAATCAGCCACGTCAAAGGCACGACTTTCGTCCCACACAAGGCTACAGCCCGATACTCTATACACTTCGCAAAGCAGATAATCATAAACAGCTATCCCAGCGCAGCCGAAATCCTTTTTCAATCGCTTAATCCTAATATCTTGATACCTGTCAGTATCAGTATTATAGTAAGCGAGTCCTGTTTTGTTATTTGCCATAATTATTGTTTGTAGTTTTGTTATTTTTGTAATATTACATTTGTCAGTTGTTTTGTTTGATTTCTAACTATCCATTTACCCTGCCCTGTGTCAGAGATTTTGAGCTCCTCAACCCTGCCGAAGCGTTTTATATTTCCGCATAAATCCACGATATAACCGCTCTTCTTATCATCGTGTGGTCTTATCGCACGTCCCACCATCTGGTAATATAGAGCCAGCGACATCGTCGGACGCGCTAGAACTACCGTGTCTAATTCCGGATAGTCAAACCCCGTCGTCAGGACTCCTACATTCGCTACGATACGCAACCGACCATCCTTGAAGTCTTGCAGTATCTGTTCACGCTCTTTTGCAGGGGTCTGCCCAGTTACAATCGCCCCAACACCATTTGGTAGAGCCATTATAAGAGCCTCGGCCTCTTCGATAAAACGCGTGAATACAAGAACCCCTCTGCGCGGTATTTGCGCAGTGTATAATAGGCGCTGAACAACACCCAATAACACAGAATCAAATTTACTGTTTTGGTATTCCTCGCGGATGGATTTGTCGAGATAATCCGCCCCATTTGTATTCAACCTTAGGTTGTTTGTGTTAATCACATTCAGACTAAAATACTCCAGCGGGGAAAGAAAACCATCTTTTGCCAGTTCCGCTACCTGCACATTGTATAGCAGAGATTTAAACACTTTAGTGCGTGTTCGTGTCAAAAAACGAAGTTCGGAACCATAGCTGTTCGTGTGTAATCTATACGGTGTTGCGGTTAAGCCCAGCACCCTACTATTTGCAATCGAACCCAAAAACTCTTTATACATACCATCTCTAGGATTGACCGAGTGACACTCATCTATAATGATATGTTTAAAGTGACTAAAATGCTGTTTTCGATTCACAATACTACCTATCGTAGCGAAAGTCACCTTAGATATGCGCTTACTGTTGCACGAAGCCGAGTAAACCGAACAATCTAGCATCCCATACGCGCACAACTTATTGAAGTTCTGTACTAGAATTTCTTTTGAGGATTGCAACACTAGCACGTTTGTGTCGAGTCGCTGAGCTATATCAGCAATCACAAGACTTTTACCACTACCTGTTGGCAAGACCATTAACGCACCCTGCTCTCTTGATGACCTAAAGAATGCCACAGCTTTGTCCGAGGCCTCTTGTTGATATGGTCGCAACGTATAGGGCTGTTTGGATGGTGCGATGGCATAATAAATATGGTTTAGCGTCTGACCGCACTTGATTCTATTGTCCCACACTAGCTCATTAATAGCACTGTTTACAGATTTACACTCACCAAAGGCATTGTACAGCTCAACATCTAACACGTGCGTTGGGTGACACTTTTGCGCCTCCTTACTTAGCGTTATTTGCCGTATGGCGTTACATATTGTTGATTGCGTGTTTGTCATTTAGGGGTGTTTTTTTGTATTATCTTACTTCGAGAGCCGAGGTGGAATGAAATGTAAATTTCATATCTAGGAGTTGTTTACAATGTTTTTCTGATACAAAAATACGGATAATATACTTAAATTAATCATTTAATGATATTGGTATTTTAGTTTTATTTATTAAGGGGGTGTGTGTTTTCCATAGTTGTTATTGGTTTAATTGTTTGCAGATAACAACCGTTGTAGTGTCGCGAATCTCAACCAGCTTAATTTGGTCGGCGTTGCGGTGGCAAGTGAACACTGACGCGCCTAGCGCAATAAGTAGGACGATTAATAACGTGTTTTTCATACCACCTCAATGGTTATAGGTTCGGGTTGTTTTGCGCTACGCGGATTCTGTCCGTTAGCTCCAACTCGTAGGGCGTGGAGTTCAAAACCTTGCCTTTTACGGTGTTTTCGCCCAGGAGAATAGACCCCGAACTGTCCGCGGCGGTGTTGCCCCTGTGTATCAAAATACCCTCAAAATTAGGCACGTCGAGCAAGCGGGGCAAACCGCGCTTGAACTTGGGCGAACGGTTTAGAATTGCGTCATAGTTACAATAAGGAATGGCGGTGTTGAGTTTTTGAACTCTTTTTCGGTGAAGTATTTTGCTGTTTTCATTTTGTTGTAGTGGCTTTTGGGGCGGAAAATTGAACATAAAAAGGGCTGGCAAAGTGCTAAATTGTCACATTGTGCCAGCCCTTTTGCTTATATATTTGTATGTGGTTTAGTTGTTCAAATTCACCGCCATTTTATAGTATTTGTTATATATTATTAGTGATTACAGTGTGCCGTTGGCTTTTTTCTCGCGCCACTGCTCGCCCGTGATTGGCACGAAAGTAAACGCCTCTTCGAACAGTGCACTGCATAGCTCGTAGTCATCGGCGTTGAACGCTTCTGTTATATCTCTTTTTGCTTTTTCGAGCACCACTGAGGGTATGTAACCGATTGTATCGCGCAAGCCATTACTTTTTGGCTCTTTATGACCCAAATCTATCACGGCGTGAGCATCTATCCACTCTTTGCCGTTTTCGTGTTGCCACGCTGTTATGACAAACTCCCTTGTGTCGTCAGTAATAATCCAACCTAATTGCGGTTCGTTGTCAATATACATCATAACGTCATAAAGGTCGCCAACGATTAGTTTTTTATTCACTATGTCGTGTTTCGTGATTTCCCGGCGTCCAGTTATTATATTTGTACTTGAATTATCAGGTCTTGTCGATGCCATTTCCATAGCATAGCGCACAATAGTGTCTGTAGAATAAGGAGCTGAGGGGCTAGCTTTAGATAGCGATTCGGGGTTTACAACCATTCGCGTATTTGGGTCGAATGTTGCTTTTTTGTCTTTGCAACCTATTGTCATTATGGCGCAAAGCGTTAGCAGCAGTAGTGTTTTCATTGTTTTGTGTGGGATGATAGGCGTTATCGCTTACTTCACTATGAACTATGTAGAAGCGCCCGACTGGGCGATAGCGTTCTTCACTACTGTGTTCACGGCCATATCAATGAAGATAGGGACTATCACGGACTTTCTGTTCGGTGGTTCAAAGACAGCGGAGCTCCAGGAGCGCAAACGAGGGCGGTAGAATGCCGTGCATCTAAATAGAAAAGAGGAACCCCGCTATTTATTGCGTGTGGGTTTCTCTTTTTTGGTTTTAATATAGGTTTTAATTCTCCTGGGGAACATGTAAGGTAATCAGTACTAATCTTCTTCGTTAACAAGTGCATTTATAGGGGTGTAGAATCCATTTACACAGTCACGAATCTCTTTTGCAATAACATTAAATAAAAAGAAGTTGTTATCCTTGACTTGCAGCATACTATCAACGTACTCAGAATCACCGTCATACAGTATTAGTTCGATTAAATCGCTATCGGATAAGTTTGTTAAATTCTTAGTTGGCTCTGCAAGAGCAATAGATTTTGTCAGCATTTTAGGATCGTAATGATACTCATAATCAGGGAATAATTTACTCCATTTTTTGCATAGAGCATTAATATCATCAGTGCTAGTAGTATTTTCTTGTAAAGCAAACCCTAGGATGAGTTTTCTTGTAAAAGATTCCCACTGCTCAGGATTCATTATATCAATGAAGAAACAACTTGCTAAGTACTCATATATTTCTCTTGCTGCGATTATGAATTCTCTAGTATTACTTCTGCCATAGTTGAGATTATAATTATCCTCTGAAGTAAGCCGTAACTTAATATTAAACTTAATAAATGTGTCATCGGGCGCATGGTAAACATTGGTGTGTCCGACTGAAGGAAGTTTTTCTGCTGACTTATAGTTTTTAGTAATATCTACAGAGCTAAAACTATTACGTACGTCTTCAACAACGCTATGATTCTCCCACCCTCTGAATCCGGAGAATTTCTGATGAGCATACGTATCAGCAAAAATATGCAATAGCATTCCGACCCTCATTATATTCATATTGCCTGTGAGTTCATGAAGTTCTTTCCTTGCACTAATAAGCATACTCTGAATTAGTGATTCACGATCGAGTCTGGTGGGTTCAGTGCGATATTCTTCACGATGAACATTAGCACTAAATAGGTTAAGCGGCTTAGTTGTAATGAAGTGAAATGGAATAGTGATTGATTTTTGGTATTTCTCAAGAAGAAGTCGTGACATATCTCCCCAGCTATTGAATCCTGTAGTGATCGGATAGAATGTCCAGCCTGGAAGAATCTTATTTTTAGTTGCCAAATGTCTCGAGTATAGAGGGACATCATCTACGTTAAATGAGCTGTAGATATCATAATCATCAACCATTTGGGAATAAGTTGCCAATTGTTGTGCAGTTTTTTCTGGAATACCCGCTTCAAGGGCAATTGTTTTTATTACAAAGTAATGGAAATTAATGTTCATCTTCTTATGCTATTAATATTTGTAGTAGTTTGATTATCCTTTTTTCTTCCATGCCACAACACTAATAAAATAATCATTAAAATCATTGTCTTTGTGATCTTCGACACATATATTATATCCAGAGCCTACAGTAACAGCCGTATCAGTAGTGATATTATAGCCATTGATACTCTGCTTGATATAGATATCGGGGTGATCGTATATCTCAATTTCAATGCGCAAGTTTCGCCCTCCTTCATATTGGGCTCCGCCTTGTCCAAGTGTTAATATGTTCCAGTCACTAACAGTTTTCTTAGCAGTGAAATAAATTTTATTGTCGTCTTTGAGGATAATAGTGGCTTTACTGCCAGCTTGTGAGGATACTGTCCAATACATAAAGTCATTTTTATTGAATGTATCAAGTGTGTACGTTGCTTTTGTCGCCATAATAGAGATTTTTTAATTAATTAAATGAGTATTAGTAAGATAATATCAAAAGTCCCTCTCAATTAACCGCCAGGAAACTTGAATTAGCACGAATTAAACCTTTTATACGACCTAGAATGTAATATATATAATAATATCGACAATACATACTATTTTATTGTATTTGTTCAAAATAAATGCATACAATAGTTCTAATGGAATAGCAAAAGCCACTTACTGAATTGTACGTGGCTTTACTTATTGATTGACAGAGTTGGGTGACAAGTCACACACCTATTCTATTTGTAGCAGAAATTACTTTTTACTTTCAGCCTTCCATAAGTGATAATTGAACTTATAGAACCATTTCATACATATGCAAGCCTCGTCGAAAATATCCTCCATTGTTTTATCTTCTGTGACCATCCACGTTTTATCAAATTGACCAAAACAATAATTATGGAATACATTATCTTCCTCACTTGCAAGAAAATAATTGCCCATAAATCTTAAAAGGTTGCTATTTTTCCTCCGTCTCAGTTGAGGATGCTTAATTTCAGTCATGCCACTTTCTGATTCGTAATATTTAATATTATGTTTATTAGCTACTGAAAAAAAGTCAAGTAAAAACTCCTCATTAAGGCTGTGCACATTTATTACATTTGTTATATCCGTCGAAAATACAAGTTCACCGAATACACCACAATACCCTAAATGAAATTTACTATCAGTTTTAGTTGATTTTGCGTTGATGTGAATAAAATAGCCCCCTGAATATGTATATTCAAATTCATCTTTAAACTTTCCTTTTTTAACTATTGCTTCAAGAAATATTGTAGCGCAGCGTATGAATTCCAGGTGCGTGTTATCTGTTACCATTTTTGATGGCGTGATGCTTTGGGAATAAGTGTACTCATTCAGAGCTTTTGTGAAATTGTTTATAATATTATCTTTCATTGTATTTTATAATTTTAATTATTTATTTGTATTATTCCCCACCACCCAGTCAATCACTTTTCGGTTGGCTTCGTCGACCTTTTTACGGTCAAAGTCAATGTAAATATCTGTCACAGTACTGCCGCTATCGCCATCAAAGTACAAACACACACAAATATGTAACGAGGTTGGAAAATGACGGTTTACGCACCATTTTACGCACGAGTACCCTACTCGTTTAACTTAGTCAACTCCCATACTTACTAATTGTACACCTACAAGAAGTCTTGTAGTATTATCTATTGAGTCAAATAACACTTAATCAATCCTAAAGTATGGACATAAAAAAAGGAACTAAAGTAGGTTTAGTCCCTAATTTAGTCCCTTTGATTCGTAAAGCCTTGACGGTCAAGGCTAACTGCGGAGAGAGGGGCAACGACACTTATCGTTGTACTCTACTCTATTTCAAGTGTTTATAACTGTTTCTAAAACGTGTCCCCGAATTTGTCTCTAAGGAGTATTGGCTGTGAAAATCACTGCAATTCATACTCAACAAAGATAATGGAAATATCTTGTCAAAGCAAATTTAACAGTACTATTATTTGACAATCTAGATATGGTTCAGTTGCAGTAATTACTCAAAGCGACACCCTTTTATTATCACAATAATAAAGTTCGTAATTTTCGCCCATAACGATATCACTATTAATTGTCAATACTGATAATTGAACAAATCGTTATTTATTAGTTTAAGTACGGCAAAAATAGTGGAAAGTTAATTTTAGCCGCTAAAAGATAATTTTTTTTAACTAGTTAAATAATAGAAGATGAAATTGTTCAAAAAACCTGCGATCCAATTATGCTCATACACAATTACACCTCCCTATTATTACCTATTTTTAAAGAGAGAAATAATCGGATAGATAAATCTCGAAATTAAGCGCATATCTTCTGTTATAACTTCTGCAGTACCATTCATTTGCTGAATCATAGGCAACTCCTTATTATAAGACGTTTTTAAACCCTCTGGAAAGATTACCTCTGCCATATAAACAATAGAAGTACCATTTGGGGTTTGCATTTGTTCGGGTACGGCTGAGAGTGAACTAATCCTACCTTTTAGGACACCAAACTCCATATAAGGGTAGCCATTGAGTTTAATGTTTACCATCTGCCCTACTTTCACTTTACCGAATCCCGCCGAAGGTATCTGTACCCTACCGATAACCTTAGCGTCGCTTTGAGGAACTATACTTGCCAATTTACCACCTATTTTGATATGCTGATTTTCACTCCAATAGCTCCCAAATGTTATTTTGCCAGATATTGGAGCTATTAATGTGTATAACTGTCTCCACCGTTCAATCTCGGCCGTTAAATGCTGGTAGCTTTGGGTTAAAATTCGCTCAAATTCAGAAGTTTCATTCTCATGCTGTATAGTCAGCTCTACTAATTGTTGCTCAAGCTGAATGATTTGAAGCTCAGTAGATGTAAGCGTAGCATTAAAACCCGACTCGGAATTTTGCTTTTGAATCAATCGTTGTGAAGATATTTCAAACTCAGATGCTGAAATAACGTCTTTCGTAAATAACATAGAATCTCGTTGAAAAGATTTGTTTTGAAGTCCTAAATCCTTCTCAATATACTCGTACTGTTTTTGTAGTTTTACGTAATACTCCTTGTTTTTTATTATTTGCTCGGTTAACAGACTCTTCTTTTTTGAGATATGTTCAATTTCAATGTAATGATTGTAATCTCTACAACTTTTCTGAAATGCAGAAAAACTCATCTGCAAGTCCCCTAGATTGTATCTGTCAGCAATCCAAGGTTGGATCGCTATACTAGAATTATTAGCTTGTGACAGCCCATTGAGTTTCGCTGAAATGAATTGTACATCATTCCAGTTCGAGGTGTTATCGAGCACAGCAATTAAATCACCGTTCTCAACTATTTCACCATCTGCAACACATAGCGTGTCAATTAATCCATCATATCGAGTAATTAAATCAACGGGGGGATTATGCGTCGTTATTTCGGCAGGAGATATAATAATGTCGGGGTATTTAATAAAATAGCACCCCAGTAGAATCCCTCCAAATATGGCGAATACAACGGTAACTCCCCATCTTATGACCCAAGAGGGGGCTTTACCCATTATTGCTTGCACATCTTCGCTGTAAAAATTATCTCTATTTGGCATGGTCTGTCTTTTTTTAGTTTCCTAACTCCAATTGATTCTTAACAAGTTCATAATAATAGCATCTTGTGGCTATCAACTCTTTATGAGTTCCTTGTTCAACGATAGCACCATTATCTAGCACAATGATATTATCAGCATTCTTAACCGTTGATAGCCTATGAGCCACCACAACAACTGTTTTGTTTTTAAACAAACGTTCTAGTCGTTCCATTATAGTTCTTTCATTATTTGAATCGAGAGAATTTGTCGCCTCGTCAAAGAACAGAAATTTAGCATCTTTATAAGCCGCACGAGCTATGAGCAATCGCTGTTTCTGCCCTGTACTCAATCCACTACCATCTGCACCAATCTTTGTGTTATAGCCCAATGGCAAGCCGTCAACATAACCATCAATATTTGCAATTTCAGTTGCATATTTCACTCGCTCTATATTTGGCACTTCGTCCGACACGCCAATATTGTTTGCAATTGTATCTGAAAATATATACCCTTCCTGCATTACAGAGCCACACGCTTTTCGCCATGTAGAGGCACTGTATTGAGAGAGCTTACGCCCCCCTAATAAAATATCACCCTCTATTGGAGGGTAAAAACCAAGCATCATTTTAAGCATAGTTGTCTTACCACTACCCGATGCTCCAACAATAGCAGTCACCTTATTTGATGGAATTGTAACAGTTAATTCATTAACAGCCTTGGGAGAATGCTGCCCATCATACTGAAACGACACCCCTTTAAACACGATGTCGGCATTGTCGGGAATATCTCGAACAAAATCTTTATCAGATGGCTCTTCGTCGTCTTTCTCTTGAATTTCACTAAGTCGCTCCATTGAGATTTTAGCATCCTGAGTACTTTGGATAAACTGTATAAACTGAGAAAGCGGAGCGTTAAGTTGCCCAATAATATATTGTAGTGCCATCATCATACCGAGTGTCATTTCTCCCTCGATAACTGCACTAGCAGCTAAAAATGAGATGACCACATTCTTGGTTTGGTCAATAAAAGTCCCTCCAACCTCCTGCGTCTGTCCTAACACAAGTCC
>CAMQUV010000017.1 GCA_947037995.1 uncultured Rikenellaceae bacterium | reverse complement strand
GACTGGAGTTCAGACGTGTGCTCTTCCGATCTCTTTAACCCAGCACAAGGGAAATTCTCGCTCGATGCACACTCGGACTATATCGCACGAGGAAAGTTTATTGTCGAAAATATTGATATAGAATCCAAAAATATAGAAGACTCACTTATCGTTGAGGTGAATACCGAAAGACTTACCTCAGGGCAATTTACACTGCCTAACTTTTCGCTCAAAACAGGTGTCACGAATAACCAACTTGTGCTCGATGCTAGTTTTAAAGAAACCTCAGGGGAAACCTCAGGGGCGCTTTCTACTACTATAAAACTGCTGAGACACGATACCGGCTCGCCCTATATTGATATTATGCTTCATCCTAGTAATATAAAATTTACGGAATCAAGATGGGAGATGCCACTGTCGTCTATTATTATTGATTCTACTGGCGTTGAGGTTAATAACTGGGCGTGTAATGCTAATGAACAATGGCTCAAAGTGAATGGTAAGATTGGTAGACTCAAGTCTGATACGCTCGGAGTTGGACTAGATAATTTTGAACTTAGCCCATTCTCGTTCCTTACCGAGGGGCTAGGGTATAAACTTAAAGGTGAAGTTAATGGCAATTTGAAACTTGTTGCACTAACTGGCGATAAGGAGCTATATGCGCACCTGGATATGGCCAAACTTATGTTTGGGGGAATGACTATCCCTGATTCAAAACTTGTTAGTGTGCTGAATAAAGAGCAAAATAGGATTGATGTCTCTATAACCACCCAAACAAAAGCGAAGCCTCTTAGCGGATATTATAGCTTGGAGGAAAAGCGCTTTAACTTTGATGTAAGCCTTCCCCAATTTAATATGAAAAGACTCGAACCATTGATGAAAGGGGTGCTTACGGATACGGAGGGGCAGGCAAATTTGGAGCTAAATGTTGCTGGGACACTCGCTAAACCTAATATAAATGGAACCGTTAAGGTTGATAATTATAAACTTAATGTCGATTATACGAACGTAACTTATAAAATGCAAAACGCTGTTGTTAATGTTGCAAATAACAGATTCTCTATCGATAAAACTGATATTACTGACCCCGATGGGAATAAAGGAACTATCGAAGCCTATTTTGATAACGACTATTTCAAGAATCTTAGGTATAAACTCTCGGGGAGTTTTACCAACCTAATGGCGCTTAATACTGACCCGAAACTCAACCCAATGTTCTACGGCAAAGCCTTTGGAACGGGGACAGTTAGACTTGATGGTACCTCTAATACTACCAATATAAACGTTGTTGCGCAAACATCCGACGGCTCCTCTATCGTGATGCCTTTTAGCGATGTGTCCACTACGGAGCAATCTAGCTTTATCCAATTTGTTGATAATAAACAAGACTCTACCCTAAATCGGAAAATTGAGAAAAAATTCTTTGACTTTAGTAAGTATAATAGCAAAAAAGGCGCTAACCAACTTGATGTTAAACTTGACCTTAATGTGCTGCCTAATACTGTGGCGGTTGTGGAGTATGATAACTCATTCACTACTAATACTATTAGAGGGCAGGGGCGTGGGAACCTCAAACTGCATATCAACCCCACAAAAGATATATTTACATTGGACGGGCAAATGGAAATCGAACGGGGCTCGTATAGACTTGTGATTGCAATCGCTGATAAAACTTTTAACCTGCAACCCGGAGGTAAAATATTCTGGAGCGGTGACCCTGCTAATCCTATTGTTGATTTTACCGGTATTTATAAAGTGAGAGCCTCGCTGCAACCCCTTGTGGGGACGGGGACAGTCTCTTCTACCGCTTCGCAGGCGGTGAATATTGATTGCGGTATTACGCTCAAAGAATCGCTCTTTAACCCTGTTATCTCGTTTGAAATTAAAGCGCCTAGCGCAACTCCAGAGTCGCAAAATATCCTGCGTAATGCCCTGAATACTCAGGAAGCGTTGCAAATGCAGTTTATGTCACTGTTTATTTCGAACTCCTTTATTCCTGACCAATCGGCTTCGGGGATTGGGACGATGAGTGGGTCGATTATGACAACTACGGGGTTTGAGTTTCTCTCGAGCCAGTTTAGTAGACTCCTGTCGACGCAAAATTTTAACTTCAGACCGACATATAAACCACGTAGTGATATCTCGAATGAGGAGATTGGATTTGTTACATCAATTAATCTTGTCCAAAATAAAGTGCTTATCGAGGCCGAAGGTAATTATGTGACCAATAATACGACTAATAATAACGCTAAACCCTTTACGGGCGGAGGTAATGTTACTGTTATGCTCAATAAATCGGAGACTCTATCACTCAAAGGATTTACTCGCGTTATTGATAGATTTGATGAGACGCAAGGGCTGCAAGAGAGCGGACTAGGGATATATTTTAGACAGGATTTCCAGAATTGGGAGGACCTTAAAAATAAATATAAACTCTATAAACAAAAACTTAAAGAGAATGCCGCTAACCGTAAGCAAAAAAACGGGGACAAAAAGAAAGCAAAAAAACTCAAAAAAAAGAAAAAAGCGGACGCTAAACAATCCTAAATATTGTAATAGATTGTAATGTTTTGTGGTCGCACGGCTTTGCCGTTTCCTTTGACTTTTATCCCTCCCTCTTATTAAATATCTTAACACCACTAAGTACTTTTACTTACTCAATTTGCAAACTATGCGTATTGCGTACGACTCTTTTTTTGGTGATATTTGCAGAACCAAACCCTAACTCATTTTTTAATGTCCAAGCGTGCTGCAATAACACTCATATCTCTCATAATCTCTATTCTAGTAGTGCCCAATAGCGCTTGCTCCGAGCAGCTAGATGCTGTTTGTGTGGGCGGTATTGCCGAGTGTGCAACCCTCGAAATGACTGAGCCAGTTGACCGCAATATTGACCGCAAGGTAGACAGTGATATGGAGGGTGAAATTCAGATTAGCGGCGCCTTTGCCCTCTACCCATTTGTGGTGAGAATGGCAGAAGAATTCAATAAAATATACCCAAACATTCGTATTGACATCTCCGCAGGGGGTGCTGGCAAAGGTATAACCGATGCTCTTACGTCAATGGTTGACCTCGGAATGGTATCCAGAGAGATTCATCCTGCCGAGCTCGAAAAAGGGGCGTTCCCTATTGTTGTTGCTCGTGACGCCGTGCTAGCCTCATTCAATATAAAAAACCCCGTGGTGCGTGATGTTCTATTTCACGGTATATCGCAGCAGCGAGCTACAAAACTATGGTCTAACCAATCTATCAAAACTTGGGGCGAATTGATTGGAACAAATAGCAAAATACCAGTACACCCATACACGCGCTCTGACGCTTGTGGTGCTGCCGAAACGTGGGCAGCGTGGCTCGGGCTGCACCAAGAGAACCTCGAAGGAACTGCCGTATTCGGAGACCCGGGCGTGGCCTCGGTTGTGCAAAATGATAAAGTAGCCATCGGATTTAATAACCTTGCTTATGTCTATGATATTAATACCAGACTCCCATATAAAAATATTGCCGTAGTGCCTATCGATATTAATAATAACTCCAAAATTGACCCGCAAGAAAATTTCTATGCTCACGCAGATATGCTTCTGGATGCTATATTTAAAGGCAAATACCCCACGCCCCCAGCTCGTGACCTTTATCTTGTGCTCAAAGGAGAACCTACGAAAAAAGAGGTGAAAATCTTTCTCGAATTTGTGCTTACGGAAGGGCAACAATATGCGATTGAATCGCTATTTATTCCCCTGACCGCAGAACAGCAAGGAAATGAACTGCTGAAACTTAACTTAGATTAAAAATAAATATCAAATTATGAGTCAACAGCAATTACAATATAAAACGTCTCCGTACAGACTTCTCAAAGAGAAGGTGGCATCGACTACTATGTTGATACTTACGCTTTCCGCGTTGCTGCTGGTGGTGCTTATTGCTGTGGGGCTGGTGATTAAATCTATGCCTATACTCGAAGAGAAATCACTCGTTGACCTGGTTTTTGGCTCGTCGTGGAAACCGATGAAAGGCGAATTTGGATTCTTGCCATTTATTGCCGGAACTATCTCGGTCACCCTGGTGGCTATCGTGTTGGCACTGCCTATATCACTGCTTACTGCTATATTTCTGACTGAATACTCGAAAGATTGGGTCAAAAAAGCGGTGTTCCCAGTGCTTGATATACTTGCTGGAATCCCATCGGTTATTTATGGGTTGTGGGGCGTGTTGATTATTGTACCTTGGATTTCTGAAAAACTTGCTCCAAAATTCGTGGAATTTTCTACGGGATATTCTGTATTGGCTGGGGGAGTTGTTCTTGGGGTTATGGTGCTGCCGCTGATGGTTAGCCTTTTTGTTGAGATATTTAGCTCAACACCCGCCGAACTTAGACAGGCCTCGCAGTCGCTGGGCGCAACGAAATGGCAAACTACCAAAAAAGTGATGCTCAAACATACGCGTGCTGGGATTTTTGCATCCGTTATGCTTTCTATTTCAAGGGCGATGGGCGAAACTATTGCGGTGCTGATGGTATGTGGGAATATTGCGCAAATGCCCGAATCGCTGCTCGATGGAGCATACCCACTGCCGGCGCTGCTGGCTAATAACTTTGGCGAAATGATGTCGGTGCCTATTTATGAATCGGCGCTGATGTTTGCGGCACTTATTCTGTTCGTAGTGGTCGTTATATTTAATATACTCTCGAGGATTATACTGCATAGATTGCAGAAAAATTCCTAATTTTATACCAAATGGCTTATAATAGATTTAAAAATAAATATGTAGAGGAAGTTGTCGCTAAAGTGCTGATGATTGCGGCCACAGTTGCGCTGTTTGTGTTTGCAAGTAGTATTATCTATACTATTATTGCTAACGGATGGAACGCTATGAGCTGGGAAATGATTAGCCAACTACCCGGTGGAGGATTCTATATTGGTAAAGAGGGAGGACTGCTTAATGCTATCGTTGGGTCGATGTATATTGTTGGCGCTGCTACAATACTGGGACTTATTGTTAGTATCCCTGTTGTTTTCTATCTGAATGTCTATCTCAACCCGAATTCTAAATTGGGGTATGCAGCTCGTCTGTGTTTTGATGTTCTGTTTGGAATACCATCTATTGTTTATGGGGCATTCGCTTTTACTATAATGATATACCTCGGGGCTAAAGCATCGCTGCTCGGGGGGATTATTGTTGTCACGCTGCTTATTATTCCTATATTTATTAGGTCGATGGACGAAGTTGCGAGGAGCTTTCCGAGAGCCATTGTTGATGCGGCGGTCTCGCTTGGAGCCACTAAATGGGAGACCATTAGAGTGGTTGTTAGGCAAATTATGCCGGGAATTGCTACGGCTACGCTACTTTCGATTGGTAGAGCCATTGGTGATGCCGCGGCTGTTATGCTTACCGCCGGATATACCGATAGTATCCCCACGTCGCTCTCACAACCTGCGGCTACGCTGCCTCTGGCTGTGTTCTTTCAGCTGCAAAGCCCTATACCTCAAGTACAAGAAAGAGCTTATGGCGCCGCCTTAGTGCTTACGATTATAGTCCTTATTATTAGCATATTAGGACGTATTATTACTAATAGATTCTCGAAACATAGAATAAAATAATAGAAAGATTTAAATGGATATTATAAAACAAGGAATGTTCCGACCCAACCAGAAGTTTTGTACTAACGCAAATGCGGATGCCAAAATTGAAGTCCAAGACCTCAATGTTAACATCGGTACAAACCATATTCTCAAGGACGTGAACCTCACAATTCATAACCAAGCGATTACCTGCATTATTGGCCCATCGGGGTGTGGGAAATCTACGCTCTTACGCTCGTTTAATAGACTGCTCGAAGACACCGCTAAAACAAAAATTACCGGAAAAGTGATTGTCGATGGGGATGATATCTACGAAAAAGGGTGCGAAATAACGCACGTTAGGCGTAAAATGGGACTGCTCTCGCAAAAACCTTGCCCACTGCCAATGTCGATTTTTGATAACATATCGTATGGTTGTAAAATTCACGGTATCAGAGGGAAAAAGAAACTTGCGATGGTTGTTAAACATTACCTCGAAGCTGCTGGACTTTGGAACGAAGTAAAAGACAGACTGCATACACCTGCTAATAGAATGTCGCTCGGGCAGCAACAAAGACTGTGCCTGGCGCGTGGACTTGCTGTTGAGCCGCAGTTTATACTGGCCGATGAATCGACCTCGGCGCTCGACCCGATATCGAGTAAAATTATTGAAGACCTATTCGTGAAACTCAAAGCAGAATACGGTATAGTGATGGTGACTCATACGCTCAGACAAGCGCTTAGAATTGCCGATTATGTTGTGTTTATGTATATGGGAGAGGTGATTGAGCAAGGAACGGCCGAAGAAGTCTTTAAAAATCCACAGCACGAACTTACGCAAAAGTACCTTAGTGGTGCGTTTTCTTAAACTAAGCACGTTTAGCATATCTGAAAAAAAAACTTAATTGATATATAATAATATATAAACTATTGAAAATGAAAAAACTAATTACAATACTGACCCTTACGCTAACCCTGTTTGCGGCGCAAGCTCAAGTCAAACTGCTACCTAGGTTTAGCTATATTACATCAGAAACTGATGCTCAAATACTTGTTAAAGCAGCCGGTGATTTATCAAATGCCACTCTTTCGGTTGATGGTACGCAACTTGTGAAACAAGGAAGCGCGTTTTTATTCCCTGCCGATAAACTGAATCTTGGAAACAATATAATTGCGGTGCAAATCACTGATGTAAAGGGTGATACGACAGTAAATGTTAACCTAGTGAAACTAGAGTCTAAGAATAATTCGGTGAAAATTGATTACCTAACGGGCGAAGTGATAACGGCGGACGATATGCCGTTTATGCCTTGTGGTTTCTATTGTTATTCGCCAATTCAGCCTACGCTTTTGGAAGAAGAGGTTGTGAAAGGATTTAATTTGTATTCTCCCTATCAAAAAGTATTGCCCGAGACTAGGGCAGAGAGAATCGCCTATATGGATAGAGCGGCGGAACTTGGGATGAAGGTAAATTATAACTTGCTCTCTGTTGCAGGAGGGGGCGGGGTAGGCTCGGCTCACGTCAAATCTACCAGAGAAGAGAAATGGAAAGCGCTACGTGACGAGATTAGTGCGCTCAAAGACCACCCGGCATTATTGTCGTGGTATATAGCCGATGAACCTGATGGACAGGGAGTTGAACCTGAGCTGCTCGAAGAAATTTATGGTGAGATTAAAGCTATTGACCCATATCATCCGATTGCGGTTGTGATTATGAGTGCTTCGGTTGGTAGGAAATATGCTGGCTCGGCCGATATTATTATGTGCGACCACTATCCTATACCTAATTCGCCTGCTAAAGAGGTGATTAGTGCTGTTGCGGGATTGACTAAAGAGCTGTATTATGAAAAAGCGATATGGTTCGTGCCTCAAACTTTTGGTGGTGGCGAATGGTGGCTAAGAGAACCTACGGCGGCGGAGATTAGAATGTCTATTTGGGGTACGGCGATAGCTGGTGCGAGAGGTTATCAAGCGTTTGTTAGACACGGACTTAATGCATTTCCTAAAAACCAAACTATGTGGGCTGCGTATGCTAAAGCGTGCCAAGAGGTGCAGCTTTGTGCGCCATTGTTGAGCTCGCAAGACAACGAAACTATTGTCGTTAATGATGATGTTATTGCGCATAGATATATACACCAGGGGCGTGAATTGATTGTGGTGGTTAATAAAGAAAATAAGGTGGCACAATTTGACGTTGCATCGAAGTTGGGAGAGGATTTGCAGGATATGTTCCTACCGTTTTCGTATAAACAGAGTGAGGTGAAAGGAATGTTGAACCCATTTGAGGTGAAAGTTCTTTTGGCGCAGAAACAAAAAGAAAACTGTTGTGAGGTTATATCTAACCCAAGTAATATGCAGTATGATTATAGCTTTGAGAACGTTTATTCGATAGCAAGTCATCAGCCTTCGGCTACTTATATTGGTGTAGGTAAAGATAAGGGGGCTAACTATTTTCTTGATAGCCGTACTTTTGTTGAGGGAAATCACTCTCTAAGAGTTATTACGCCGAAAGACTCTACGGGGGTTAATATTGGACTGTTTCCGTTGCCACTACAGGTGGGCAAAAGTTATATTATGACTTTTTGGGCTAAAACGGATGAGGAATCTATGAGAAATAATCCGCAGGGTGTTATTGTAAATGCTAATCTGGGGCGTATTATTAATAAAAATTTTAAGCTGACGGACAAATGGACTAAATTTGAATTGAGCGCAGCTTACGAAAATTCGGTGCCAGACCCGAGAGCATTGGGTAGCTCATTGAAGCTTATGAGTCAAGGGGTTGCGTGGTTCGATATGGTTGAAATAGTGCCTGATATGAATATTACTGTTGCGCCGGTTGAGGGCAAAAGAGCGTTCCTTGTGACTATGAATAATAATATTCCCGGGGGAGTTATTCATTATACAACAGATGGAACGGAGCCGACTACGAAGTCGAAAATCTATACAGAACCTGTGGAAATTGACTTTGTGTGTGACATCGAAGCGCGTGTGTATCTAGGTGACAAGACTTACGGAATTACAAAACAACGTGTTGCACCGCACAAAGCTATGAGTGCTAGTGTTGAGTATATTACCGCTTATACGAAATATACTGGAGGTGGTGATGGAGCGCTAGTTGATGGGCTTGTGGCGACATTAGGTTTTAAATCGCCGCAGTGGCAGGGCTATATTGATAATGATATGGAAGTTATTATTGATTTGGGTAAGTCAACTAAGTTTTCGAGAATTGTCTCTCAATATCTTTTGAGCTCGGGTGATTGGATTGCTCCGCCGACGAGTGTTGAGTATAGCGTTTCGAACGACAAGCAGCAGTGGGATAACTATGGTGTTGTGGAGCTTGGCGAGGCGAAAAAAGGAATCCCTAACAAAATCATTGTTGAAGTGAAAAATAAGGTCAAAGCGAGATACATTAAAGTGAAAGCAATTAAACATAAACAGATGCCGCAGTGGCACGTGGGCGGTGATGCTTGGATGTTTGTCGATGAAATTATTGTTGACTAAATGCCAATTGTTTGAATCAATATAATATAGATAATAAATAAATATAAACACATAAGAAATCAAAACGAGTATGAAATTATCACACCTTAGAGAGCTGGAAGCCGAATCAATTTATGTGCTTCGCGAAGTTGCTGCACAATTTGAAAAACCTGTATTGCTCTTTTCCGGAGGGAAAGACTCAATCGTTATGACGCATTTGGCATACAAAGCGTTCTATCCCGGGAAAATACCGTTCCCGCTATTGCACATTGATACGGGACATAACTTTCAAGAAACTATAACGTATCGCGACGAATTTGTCGAGAAACTGGGCGCTACGCTTATTGTTGGCTCTGTTCAGGATTCTATCGACCAAGGAAAAGTGGTTGAAGAAACTGGATTTAATGCCTCGCGTAATAAGCTGCAAACTACGACGCTTCTCGATACGCTCGAGCATTATAAGTTCGATGCGGCGATGGGTGGAGCAAGACGTGACGAGGAGAAAGCTAGAGCGAAAGAGCGTTTTTTCTCTCACCGTGATGAATTTGGACAGTGGGACCCTAAAAATCAAAGACCTGAGCTGTGGAACATATTTAACGGACGTAAAAATATGGGCGAGCACTTCCGTGTTTTTCCTATTTCTAACTGGACCGAAATGGATGTTTGGCAGTACATATTGCTCGAAAATATTCCTATGCCATCAATCTATTATACGCACAACCGAAATGTTTTTCAACGTGATGGAATGTGGTACGCAGCGGAGGATTGTATGACACTCAAACCTACCGAATCTGTTGTTAGCAAAAGAGTTAGATGCCGCACTATCGGTGATGTTAGTTGCACGGGATTGACGCTCTCAGAGGCGAATTCGCTCGAAGATATTATTGCCGAAATAGCTGCTACGCGTGTTACCGAAAGGGGGGGGCGATCGGACGATAAACGTTCGGAATCGGCGATGGAAGACCGTAAAAAAGAGGGTTATTTCTAGTCCAATTATTATAATTGAGACGCTGTTAGAATTTTAATAAAATATAAGTAAAAACGAAACTTAAACACAAATATTATACAATGAACGACGGATATTTAGATATGGAGCTACTTCGCTTCACAACGGCAGGAAGTGTTGATGATGGTAAATCTACACTCATTGGCCGACTGCTTTACGATAGTAAATCAATCTTTGAAGACCAATTAGAGGCAATCGAAACTGCTAGTAAACTGCGTGGTAATGAGGAGGTTAACCTTGCCCTACTCACTGACGGGCTTCGTGCTGAGAGAGAGCAGGGCATTACTATTGATGTAGCTTACAGATATTTTGCAACACCAAAACGTAAATTTATTATTGCCGATACTCCCGGACATATTCAATACACACGTAATATGGTTACAGGGGCGTCGACGGCTGATTTGGCTATTATACTCATCGATGCGCGTAACGGAATTATTGAGCAAACTATTAGACATAGTTATATTGCTTCGCTT
>CAMQUV010000016.1 GCA_947037995.1 uncultured Rikenellaceae bacterium | reverse complement strand
ATAGAACATCTCCGGCTAGGGGAGGCCTTCGATATTCTTAGCTTCGCCTATACCAGCGTGCGACAGCCAATTTAAAGGTGTCTCTGACACCCCGACAGCCAATTAGAAGGTGTCTCCGACCCCCTTACAGGTTAATATGCAACGGATATTCCCTATAACGTGCTGAGTATATGAGTATTGTGCCGTTACTATCGTAAGGTGTCGTAGTAATATCTTCTATGACACGGAATCGGCCAACCCCATCTGTAATTTCAAATTCTACGAGGCAATTATCTGGTTGCGTGTTATCTATTTCCACCCCTAGATGATTGGCTAGAATAGCGGCTCTTTGTTCTGTTTTTTCGGGAAAGTATGCCGATACAGAGCGTATTACATCGCCTGCTGCCACCATTTTACGGAGGACTTCTATGGCGATATGACACCCAAATGTTTCGTTGGCAGATGGCGTTTTCGCACAGGATTTCTCACTTTCAAAAAGCGCTTGATGAATTGTGCTTATTGCAGGGCGAGTGCACTCAATCGGCACAACAATTGATATAGAATTTACCCCTAGTGATATACGTTTTCGATTAACATTGATATTCACATTTTTTAGGGCGTCAAATATAGCTGCTTGTACGCAGTTTGACGAGCCAATATTATTCCCAATAATTGCGATAGTCGCAAGGTTTTTATGAACTACAATATTTTGAATACGTTGGCTAGTGAGGTGCTCTTGCAGCTCCGTATTAAGCTGTGCGATAGCCGCTTGGCAGTTCTTTTCTGTAACAGCAATCAGGGTAGTGTGTTCATCACCACGTGCAAAGTAGTTCTCAATCCCTTTCGAGGCGAGCAACCTAAATATTTTATAGTTAAGCCCGGTTGTTCGCCCTTTAATCTCAATAAGCGATATTGGAGCAACCGCCGTAATACTTTGCGGTGTTGGCGTGTCGCACGGGTCACAATTATGTATAAGCGTTCCGTTACAATTAGGGTTATAAGTGTTGCGAATATAAGTAGGAATGTTGTTGAGATATGCGGGCAGTATCGTGGGTGCATAAACCACTTTCGCACCAAAATTGCATAGCTCCATTGTCTCGCAATAGTCTATTTTTTCAATAAGCGTAGATTTCTCTACAACTCTGGGGTCGGCAGTCAGAAACCCGTCCACATCCGTATAAATCTCAAGTTGCGATGCCCCTATTGCCGCTGCAACAATAGCCGCCGTATAGTCCGAGCCGCCGCGCCCTAGGTTGGTAGTTTGTTTAGTCTCCGCGTCTGACGATATAAAACCTCCCATCACAGTAATCCCTTGATTTGGGATATTGTTTTGTATAAGTTTATTGGTTTGACTAAAATTTATAATGTGTCTATCGAAATACTTTGAGGTTTTAATTATCTCGCGCGAGTCTATATGCTTGGTGGTAAAGGCGTTGTGGTCAAAGATATTGTGTACTATAACCGAGCTTAGCAGCTCTCCGTAGCAGACTATATTTTGGTGTAATTGACTGAGGCGCTCTTGTGTCGGGCTGGTGGTGTTATAAGTTGCAACTTCTCGTTTAAGGTTTTCAATTATTGGGAGGATTTTGTCGAGACAGTTTTGTTGATTATTTTCAGGCACGCTGTCAGTAATAGCTTTGCGATGTCTGGTAAGTATGGCATCAATCATCTTAGATGTATCGCGGCTATTAGCAGTGGCGTCAGCGAGTTCGATAAGTGTGTCTGTAATTTTCGAAAGTGCAGATACGACAATAACGACGGGCTCTTGTGTGAGTGTCGCAATACGTTTTATGTGGTTGAGTCCGTCAGGCGTCCCCACGGATGTTCCTCCAAATTTAATAACTCTCATATTAGTTGTGATTGAAAGTAGTGATTTTTAGATATTAAAATATTGTGCTAATATAGGTAAAAACTTTGTATATGTCTGCTTTTTTTCGTTATTTTGCGGAGATATATAATTAAAAATCAAAACAGAAAATAGTTACAAGGTGATAAAAACATTAAAATTCGGGGGAACCTCGGTAGGTTCGGCCTCCAATATGCGTCAGGTGGCCAATATAATAACGTCCGAGGGTTCTACTTTGACAGTATTGTCGGCTATGTCGGGTACAACAGACTCGTTGGTGCGTGCATCGGATGGTGCGGTACGTGATAGTGAGGTTGATTTTCTTCGTGCGAAATACACGGAGTGCATAGGGGAGTTGCTAACCAACAAGCAACCTAGCATTGATAAAATGGAGGAGATTCTAACAGTAGTGTCGAGCGATTCAACTATCCAATCGGCTCGTGAGGCGCAGGGCGAATTACTCACAACATTCATATTTACCGAGCATCTCAAGGAGCGTGGGTTTAAGGCTGAGTTGCTTTACGCGCCAGACTTTATGTTTACCGACGACCAAGAGGTTGTGGTACAATCAAAATTAAATACTATAAAAAATGTAATAGAGCCCGGAACGTACTATGTAACTCAGGGCTTTATAGCAACTGTGGCGGATGGGACTTTGGGCAATCTAGGCCGAGGGGGCTCGGATTATAGCGCGGCACTTATGGGTGTTGCAATAGGCTCTTCCGAGGTGCAAATATGGACAGACATAGATGGTATGCATACTGGTGACCCTCGCTTTGTGAGGGGTACTCGTCCGATTCGTCGAATGAGCTTCGAGGAGGCGGCAGAGCTTGCCTATTTCGGGGCGAAAATCCTGCACCCAGCAACGGTTATACCGTGCAAAGAGGCAGGGGTAGATGTGCGCCTGAAAAATACGATGGACCCAGCGGCAGATGGTACACTGATTAGCTCGTCGGATGAGAGCGCAATGAATTTTCACGCCGTGGCGGCCAAAGATAATATTACGGTGATAAGAATTTCATCCGCAAGAATGCTTATGGCCTATGGTTTTCTACGAAAAGTATTCGAAGTGTTCGAAAAATATAAGACACCGATAGATATGATTACAACCTCGGAGGTGGCAGTGTCGCTAACTGTCGACAAAATAGAACATTTAGACAAAATCATACAAGAACTCAAAGAGATGGCATCAGTTGAGGTCGAACATTGCAACTCTATAGTATGCGTAGTAGGGCGAATTGACTACGACCACGCAGGACTAGCGGCGAGAGTGTTTAAGGCGGTTGAGAATATACCTATCAAAATGATTTCCTATGGAGCATCACACCGCTCGATGTCGTTGTTGATTAATTCGGAGGATAAGATAGCAACGTTACAGAGTTTGAATAACTTTTTATTTTAAAGAAAAAACGCAATAATATAATGGCTGGATTTACACTTAGCGACAACGTACCACACACCCCTTTTTATCATTATGATATGCGCCTGCTGGGCGAGACTATCGATGCGGCGATTAACCATAGTAGCCGATTTGGCTATAACCTACACTATGCTGTGAAGGCAAACGCCGATAAAGAGATATTAGAATTCATTGCAAAAAAAGGACTCGGCGCCGATTGCGTGAGCGGATGGGAGGTCGATGCGGCGCTAAAGTGTGGCTTCGCACCTGATGTGATTGTCTTTGCGGGAGTAGGTAAGAGCGACCAAGAGATTAATTTTGCGCTCGATAACGATATTTTCGCTTTTAATTGCGAATCGCTCCAAGAGTTGGAAGTGATTAACGAGTTGGCGAAGAACAAAAATAAAATAGCACAGATAGCGCTACGTGTGAACCCGAATGTACACCCCGATACGCATAAATATATATCTACGGGGCAAAGTGAAAGCAAATTTGGCATAGCATATAATGAGATTAATAAGGCACTGGAAAGCGTTGAGGTACTGCAAAATATTAACCTCAAAGGGCTCCATTTCCATATCGGCTCGCAGGTGATGACAATGAGCTTCTTCGAGGAGCTGGCGCTGCGTGCTGTCGAAATCACAAAATGGTTTGAGGATAAAGGATGCAAGATTGAACACCTGAATATGGGCGGAGGGCTAGGAGTAGACTACGACAACCCTATGGATAACCCAATTACGGACTTTGCTAATTATTTCGCACAGTTCGAGAAACATTTGCCAAAGGACAAAACAGTCCATTTCGAGCTAGGACGCTCTATAACAGCGCAGTGCGGCGAACTTATCACGCGCGTGCTTATCACCAAAGAGACAGCCACAGGAAGCAATTATGCTATCGTGGATGCCGGGATGACCGAGCTGATTCGACCAGCACTGTATGGGGCTAACCATAAAATAATCAATCTTTCGGCAAAAAGTGACGAGCTGAAAAAACCGCTCTATTACATTGGAGGGCCTATATGTGAGAGCTCGGATGTTTTTGCACACGAAATTGAGTTCCCCAAAACTAATAGGGGAGATATACTGACAATCAAAAGCGCCGGAGCGTATGGGGCGGTGATGAGCTCTAACTATAATCTTCGACCACGCGCCAAAGCGATTTTTGACTACAAATAAGCATAGTAAATAGATAATTAATAAATGGATTTAGTAGTAGATATAGGCAATACGTCAACAAAGGTTTTCCTCTTTCACGACGACACACCCGTAGAGCAAAGAATGGACGAACGTGAGGATATAACATCCTTATTGTCAGACCTATGCAATAGCTATGGGGTGGTTAACGCCATTGTGAGCTCGACAAAACACCCCGACAAAAAACTACTCGATTTCATCAAAAAAACAGTGTCCAATACGATTGTTTTCGAGCCAGGGCAAACCCCCGTTCCGATAGTCAATAATTATCAATCCCCCGAAACGCTAGGAGCCGATAGATTGGCAGCAGCAGTAGGGGCGGTGGCAAAATATGGCGATAGGGATATGATTATTATGGATTTTGGCACAGCACTGACTATCGAAAATATTGTTGGGGGAGAGTATATGGGGGGCAATATCTCTTTGGGGTTAAGCTCTCGTTTTAAGGCACTTAGCTCTCTTACCGACAAACTGCCACAGATTGAACCCACCTCTGATTTTATGGATTTCGGAGTAACAACTAGCTCGGCGATTGCTTCGGGAGTAATGCAGTCAATGCTCTATGAGATTGAGGGATATTTGGCACGAAATCAAGAAAAAATCACTATATTTACGGGTGGAGAGGCATTTTATTTTGAAAAGTTATTAAAATTACCGATATTTGTCGATTGTGAACTAGTACCCTTTGGGCTTAACCGTATTTTAAAATTCAATGTCAACAAGATTTAAAACCATCATAATATCGGCTATATCGCTGCTTACCCTTACCACTGCTATGGCGCAGAACTCACTGACTACTAATGTGTTCTCACCATTTACTATGTACGGACTAGGAGAGCTTAGACAAGGCGGAAACATACAGCAAGGAGCTATGGGAGGTGCTGGAATTGCATCGTTTAATGCCTACGAGATTAACTATCTTAACCCTGCCTCGCTTGGATATATCCCACAACGAAGTGCTATTTTGAACTTCAGTGGAGATATGCAAAACACATATTCTACGGCAAACTCACTTGACGCTCACGGCGTGCCGTTTCAAGCTAAAAGCGTTGGGAACAGCGTCTCGCTAAGAGATTTCGCCTTCGCAATACCGCTGGCTAGGTCTATCGGATTCTCGGCTACACTCCAACCAGTATCGCAAATCGGCTACAACTCTACGGTGGTTAACGACAACCCCGATGTTTACAACAATATTGGTAGAGCCTACTATAACTACACCGGCGAGGGAGGTATCTCCGAAGTTACTGCTTCCGTCGGAGCCAGACTAACCAAAGGACTCTCCGTGGGGGCTACAATGATTTACTATTTTGGCTCGCTCGACAGACACTACACCGCTACGATGGTGCCTCTGTTCGAACCGATGACTATGAGAGTTGTTAAATCATTCGAATCTCAACAAATTTCACAGATAAGCGGACGATTCGGGCTTACATACTCTAGTAGAGTAAGCAAAAACGGAAGACTAGCAGCTGCTTTTACATTCCAACCAAAAACAACGATTTCTGCCAAAAGGGTAAACGCTGTTACCGCTGTCGAAGCTACTAGTATGGACACCATTTCGCTGGTCGTGGGAAGGCACGATATTGTTATGCCTGCGAAATACGGTGGAGGTATATTCTACGGGGATAATAAATGGCAATTTGCAGCGGATTACACATACCAAAATTTTGCAAACGCTTTTGAAACTAACACCAGTACTACTGGGGTATCGCTTACTGAAGCACACACGGCCCACATAGGGCTGGCGTTCACACCAAACAAAAACGATATACGTAGCCAACTCAAAAGATGGACTTATAGAATCGGTGCATACTATAATAACTCGTATATGCTTATTGACCAAGTTAATGTTAACACATTCGGGGTAACATTCGGTGCTGACATACCGCTGAGACAAAATAAAAACTCCAAAATGACGGTCGGGCTTGACTATTCCTGGAGAGGAGTGGACCAAGGAAGACAGATTAAAGAGCAAGTTTTTAGAGTTAATATTGGATTCACACTATTTGGTACAGATATGTGGTTCGAAAAACGCAAGTTTAATTAATTTTTTAACTACCTTTACAAAACGCAACATCTCAATATAGCTGTTTTTAATTTTCCGAAGTTTATCCTTAATAATAAATCAACGGAAAAAGCATAATACAATTTGATTCTAAATTACATAACTAACTAAATAAACTGAACCTAGAAATGAAAAAACTAATTCTTTCTTTCGCACTAATTACAGCGACACTTCTGTCATTCGGACAAGAAACTCCAGTGCTTGACGCAAAATACGGCGAAGACCCTGCACAACGTGAAGACAATGCAAAGCTACTTAACGCACTCAACTATTCCTACAAACTTAAAGATTACAAACAAGTTGCAGTAGAGACCAGATTACTTATGGAAAGAGCACCTGAATGCTCGGAAGATATGTACCGTAAAGCGGTTAACGCATACCGCAACCTGTATGCTAAGACCAAAGACGTTGAACTACGCAAAAGATATGTTGATACTATCCTTATGGTATTTGACAAAAGAAACAAAATTTACGCTGCACACAAAACTCGTGGAACAGCTTACATATACGCCCAAAAAGCGCTTGCTTTTGCTAACTATGCATCAGAGGCGGACAAAGAAAGACTTCACGCAATTTTCACCGAAGCAATTAGACACGGACTAGAAGTTATAAGCAAAGATGATGTTCATCTAGTGGGAACATATTTCTCGGGTCTTACCGAGTCGTACAAATACGATGAAATCACAGCAGACCTGTATATCGACAAATTCGAAGAATTAACGGAGCTTTTGGCGCAATCACCTGACAAGGGCGAACTGCACGCACAAGTTGTAAACGAAGTAGAGTCACTGTTTGCTTCTTCAGGAGCGGCAAGTTGCGAGAATGTTGAGCGTATCTTTAAACCTAAATACGAGGCAGATTCATCGAATGTTGTTTTAATGAAAAAAATATTGGGATTATTTAGCAGAGCAAAATGCAACAATCCTTTCCAAATGCACATACTTGAAAAATACTACAATATCGACCCACAACCGGAGATTGCAATTATGCTTGCAGGTGTTTACGAGGAACGTAATGATTTCGCAAAAGCACAAGAATTTATGAAAGTTGCGATAGATAACGAAACCGACCCAGTTAAAAAAGCATCGTTTATGCTTAGGTCTGCAGGACAACTCCTCGGAGCCGAGCAATATGCTAACGCTGCTAAAATGGCCAGAAGCGCTATCTCGCTCGACGATAAAGACCCTATTGCATACTTCATTTATGCAAGTGCAGTAGCTAGTGGTGTTGCAACTCAGTGTAACGGCGAAAATCGCCAATTTGGATACTGGTTAGTATATGATACTTATGCGCACGCTCTCAACCTTATGGGTGAAGATGACCCAAAACGTGCAGATGCAATCAACGCTATGTCAAGATGTAGAGCTAATTTCCCTAAAACAGAAGAGCTGTTTATGCTAGGACTTACAAGTGGCTCGGCATACACTGTTAGCTGCGGATGGGTTAGCGGTAGAACTATCGTTCGAGGAAGATAATCAACACAATAAATATTTAAGTTTCAATTTGAACAGACTTATAAATAAATTCAAAGTAACGGCGCAGCTTTTAGCTGTGCCCTTGCTTGTTTTAGGGTGCGGTGATAAAATAGCGGACTCTGCTATCTCTGACCCGGAGAATACCCCTACACTTATTTTGAATAACCACGTTATGGTTCACTCTGGCAACGGCGTGAAACGATTTAAGATGTCCTCCGATGTTATGAAAAGATATGAGCTGGCTAAGGAACCACGAACTGTCTACCCCAAAGGCGTATTCGTACAAACTTTTGTCGACAGTACGGTCTCGATTATTCAAAGTGACATCAAAGCTGACTCGGTCATTTATTTTGAGAACGAAAAATTGTGGGAGGCACACGGAAATGTGGTGGCGAATAACTATGAGGGCTCGAGAAGATTAGAAACCGAGTTACTGTATTATAATGAGGAGTCGGGACGAATTTATACTGATAAAATGGCTCTTGTTATAGATGGTGATGATAGATTTAGAGGCAAAGGTTTTGATGCAGACCAAGGATTCAACCAGTGGAGCTTTTATAATGCCGTTGGGCGAATGATAATGCCTGAAGACACAACTACACAGACAACTGCACCTGTTATGGTAATTGATACTGTGGCGAGTGTGGGAGTTACAAATGCAATTAAAGAATAGTTATGATTATTTGGTTGATTCTTATTGTCGTATCATTGATATTCTCTTCTTTTTTCTCGAGTATGGAGGTCGCTTTTGTGTCGTCCAACAGACTGAAGGTCGAATTGGAGAAGAAAAATAGCCCAGTCTTTGCGTTTATTATGAACGCCCTTACCAAAAATCAGGCACAATTCGTAACGACTATGCTCGTAGGTAATTGCTGTGCTTTAATAGTGTACACTTTGGTCGTATCACAACTAATATCTCAATATATTGTGAATAATATAGTTGTTGAAATATTCATTGCGGCGGTTATTCTTATAGTAACGGCAGAATTTCTGCCAAAGGCGGTAGCAAAAGCGTCCCCTAATTGGTATTTACGAACATTTGCGGTTCCGCTGTATATAATGTTTATAATTATATATCCTATATCAAAGTTGACGTCAATGGTTGCGTTAGGAATATTGAAGTTGGGAAATAATGAAACTCAGACTTATACGGCGAGGGATAAATTTAACATTGATGATTTGCAGGATTTCGTAGACCAGACAGTTGCAACAGCCCCGACTCAGGAGCAAAACAGTGGCAAGTTTGAGTCGAATGATGTTAATTTAGAGATTATACAAAACGCTATTGACTTCCCAGACTTGCGCGTGCGCGACTGTATGGTGCCACGAGTAGAGGTCGAAGCATATAATATTAATGGTGATATGGAGGGGCTTCACAAGCTTTTCGAGTCAACTCATTTCACACGAGTTCCGTTATACGAGGGGACATTGGATAAGATTGTGGGGTATGCAAATAGCCGCGATATATTCAAGCGATTCAGCACGGTGTCAGATATGCGTCTCGACGTGACCTATACATCTGAGAGTGCGTTGGTCAAGGAGTTGTTATTACAATTGATTAAAACTCACAAGTCGTTGGCAGTGGTCATCGACGAATATGGTGGAGCGGCAGGAATCATTACTATTGAGGATATATTGGAGCAGATAGTTGGTGAGATTGAGGACGAGCACGACCACGAAGATGCGATTGAGAAAGAGGTTAGAGTAGGGCAGTGGGTATTTTCGGGGAGGCTCGAGACTGATTATTTGAATGAGAGGTATAGTTTGGAGATACCTGAGTCCGAGCTTTACGAGACGCTTGCGGGTTACATAGTGCACACTTTGCAGGAGTTGCCAAAGCCGGGAGCGAAGGTACAGTTGGGAGATTATATGGTTACTATTTTAAAGGCGTCATCCAATAGGGTTTTACTTGTTGAGTTACAGCAAATTGGGACTATAATCTCGGATATTTAGGTAGAAAAACAGGCACAGTGAAAGGACTTTACACGATTTTAGCACTTTTTTAGTACTTTTAGCGTGAAAATAATTGCAAATAAAAAATATTTATTATATTTGTATCAGAAAATATACCTAATTACTTATTTACCTTTTTTAAATTATTTAAAATGAACAAATCTCAACTCGTTGATGCTATCGCTAACGAAGCTCAAATCACTAAAGTAGACGCTAAAAAAGCGCTAGAAGCATTTATCACTGTTACAGGTGCATCTCTTAAAAGCGGCGAAAAAATCGCTCTTGTAGGTTTTGGTTCTTTTGACGTTGTTGCTAAACCTGCACGCACTGGACGTAACCCACGTACTGGTGAAGAAATCAAAATTGCTGCCAAAAAAGTCGTTAAATTCAAAGCTGGTGCTGAACTTAGCTCTATCGTTGCTAAATAAGCTTTCAGTAGAAACAACTACAAATTATACGCAAAAAAAACCTGTACCTTTTAGTAGGTGAGGTTTTTTTTTGCGTATTACCCAAGCATACACTATGTGAAATGTATGCGAATCACGGACGACACCACCCCTATTTGCCCGTAGAGTGTCAATACTCCTCCATTTTTCTGTCGCGGCTCTTCAACTCGACTCTCGAACAAAAATCAAAACTACCTACAAAGCCGACAGGCAATTAAAAGGGGTCTCTGACCAGTCGTGTTCGGAAGAAATTTAAGACGGCGTAAAACACTAGAATTCAAAAATTTACACCTATTAGTGAATCTCTGACCCCCAGCGGCGGATTCCCCCCGCCGCCGCTGAATTTTCGAGGAAAATTGCA
>CAMQUV010000015.1 GCA_947037995.1 uncultured Rikenellaceae bacterium | reverse complement strand
TGGGAAAATGGCGGTTACACAGGGTAAGAGCCGACCTAAATCAAAACTTGTTATTGAGACAAGAGCAGGTATAAAATCACTCACGCTCAAAACATCGTCGCAGTTAATGCTTGATGCGGGGTTCCCTGCAGAGGGTTACGACCTTGTTAACGCTCCGATAGCGACAAAAAACTACCTCCGAAAAGACCTTGGACTAAGCTGGAGCGACGTACTGAACGACCCTGCGCAAGCAGCTGGTATAATATACCTTGACCCAGTGTTCATTGACTTCGAAAGATATATCAACACACTCGAAACACCAAACGGACAAACCGTATCACATCCATTTACTGTCGAAATCGAAGATAATATGGGGCAAAGTTTCGAGAAGCCTGTGACTTTCGATATGGAAATCGCACCTCCAGACATTAAAGTGGTGATGCCCGAACCATACTATATATGGTCGAACAATATGACTGTCTCGTATATCACTAACTTTGATAGAGACAAGTATAACACTACCCTAGAAATCTCTACTGACAAAAATACGTGGATAACACCACAGGGTGAGTACGATAACAATACGCAAACCTACAAAATCAAAGGGCTACAACCTGGAACAAAGTACTTCACAAGACTTATTCACGATAAACATATTATAGAAAGCATACCTATTACAACGGAAATGCCACTGCAAGTACCTAACTCTAATTTTAACGATTGGAACTTGGGATGGTTCAAACAGATCCCACTATATAACCCTTGGAAAACGGGGCAATCTCAGTACTGGGCAACGAACTCTCCGAGAACTGCTTGTTATGCAGGGGCAACAAACCAATATAACTCAGTACCAGCGGTTGTTTATCATATCAGAAACGCAGACGACCGCGCAGCCGAATTACGCTCAGTAGCAGGCTCCGGACCAGGAGGAGCTACAAGTATAATCTGGTACGATGCAGATAGGACAGCGGGTAGACTACTTATTGGCTCGCTCACGTGCGAAAAATACAACGTCGAAACGATTACTGCAGGAAGAACGCACGCTTCAAGACCAAAATCTATTGCATTTGATTACCAATACCTACCTAACCCCGGCTCAACAGACGAATGGAGAGTAATTATTGAAATGTATAATGGCGTAGGTGGAAATAGAAAAATAGTTGGCCGAGGCGAATATAAAGAAAAACATAGCGCTAATATGGCTGGGTTTGAAAGAGAAACCGTTAACATTACATACGATGAAAATGTAACCCTAGCAGCAACGCACATCTACATACTATATGAAACATCGACGGCGCCTGTGCCTCCGGTGACGAGGAAACGTAAAATAACACCTGCATACCCCGAACTTTCGGACGGAAGCAGATGGACAAGCCACTGGGGCTCGGCACTCAGAGTTGACAGCCTCAAACTGATATACGGAGAACAATAACAACGAACTTAAAATAAACATAAAAGTTTTATAAAAATATAAAAGGACAAAAAAATGAAAACATTTAAAAACATAATCCTAAAAACTATTACCCTAATATCCGCTGTAACTGTAATGGCGTGTGGAGATAATGAGGGACCTGCAACACCGGCACTTGAAAATGGACCAGGGGATTTTTCGCTCCAAATGACCGCTCGTAATAACTTCATTGTTATGGGAAGCGATAGAACGAAAGCCGAAATCGATGACAATATTGAGGTTAAAGACTTTACGGTAGTAGTAAAAGATGCTACTGGAACCACAGCCAAAGAGTGGGACAAATTCTCGCAAGTCGAACCTGTCGTAACACTCGAAGGCGGAACATACATACTCGAAGCATACTATGGTGATATGATTGACGAAAAAGGGAAAAGTGTTAATGCGGCGTGGAACAAACCGTATTACTATGGCAAAAAAGAGTTCAGGGTGATGCCACAAGCAACCGCCACAGTTGAAATCGAATGCCAATTGGCTAACGTAAAAGCGTCGGTCTACTTTACCGAAAGATTCATTGCAGAGGTCGAACCAGGTGCAATTGTTACAATCTCGAACAACCAACCAGACCCAGCAAAAGCGGGAGTACTAACTTGGAATTTAGATACCAAGGAAGATGGCTACTTTAAAATGATTGAAGACCACCTCAAACTTACCGTATCCGTTACGGCAGTTAGCCTAAAAACAGGAGAAGCTATTACAATGTCGGCAGAAATCGACGAAGCAAAAGCGAGACAGTGGCATAAAATCACTATTGATATGGCGCCGAAAAGTGGAGGAGCGCTGGCTAGCCTTACTATTAACAACGAACTAATCGAGCAAGAGCACGAAATCGAAGTGCCCGATGACAACGATATTATTGACAACAATGGCGACGAAGGAATATGGCCTGACACCCCTGGTGGTGGTGGTAATGCTCCGAGTATCGAGGGTAAAAACCTGAATGGCAAACCTTTCGATATAGCGCAACCAGTTATTTTCTCGAAAGCTGATGAGAGCGCGAAAATACTTGATGTCGTAATGAGCTCGTATGGCGAGGGAGGTATCCAAAACCTGTTCCTCGAAATTAAATCTAACAACCCTATGCTTGGTGGTATATTCACTTCGGTGATGGACCTAGCTAACCCTGAAGCTGGCTCTGAATGGGCAAGCCTATTCCTCGACCCAACTATTGGCATACTTGACCCGAATGTACCTATCAAAGGCAAAACGGAACATCTGTTCTCTGTCGGAGGGCTAATGGGAATGCTTGGAGGAATCTCGGCCGCGGGTGACAGCCACCAATTTATAATCAAAGTAGTTGATGCAGAAGGCACAACTAGCGCTACTCTTACTATTAATTACACCGAGTAATTAATCCGACCCCGAGATAGAAAAAAGAGAGATAGAAGTAATAATTATTATAAACAGCAATGTCTACAATTATCAAAAAATATATAACTCCACTATTGTTTATGCTTCTGGCCGGTTTGATTACTGGCTGTGAGCAGGAAATAGAGGCCTACGGAGAGCTGCAAGTACAACTTGCAACTGACGAGTCGATGCTATCTAAAATGTCTGAACAAAAGGCGGCGGAACTTATCTACCAACTTAAAATCATTAATAAAGCAGACCAAAAAGTTGTGTTCGAAACATCAGACCACACACAAATGCCCGAAAGGTTTAAACTCAAAGCAGGAAACTATACCGTCCAAGCAGTTTCGGGAAACCCGAAAGAGATGCTATCGACTGTTCCGGCGTTTATGGCTATAGACGAAATCGAAGTCGTTGCGGGTGGGGTACACCAAATGGCTATGACAGCTTACCTAGCGCAGGTGAAAGTTAAAATGACTCTGTCGGATGTTATAATTGATAATTTTCCGCTGACGAACTTGACGCTAAAACAGCAAGAAAACGATAAAATAATTGCTGTTATTACGAAAGCTGATGTTAATAAAGAATTCTATATTGGATATGCTGGAACACTATATTGGACACTCGATTTGCAAAATACGCAAGGGGCGAACTTTAAAGTAGATGGCATTATGGGAGATGTGCAGCCAAGAGACTTTGTCCACTTTGATTTCAAAATGACAGACATACCGGCACAACAAGGGGTGGCGATGATAGGAGTCACGCTCAACAAAAACCTCGAAACGTTCGACCACTATATAGTTATGCTACACAACCCGGGCAAAGCACCCGAAGCAATTGCAGAAGGTAACTTTACGGATGGAAAACCTATCTCGGTGAACTCATATAGAAGAGGCGTGAAAGCGGCTTATAATATCACCTCAGAAAACAAAATAAAAAGCCTGTCGTTCTACCACTATGACCCAACTATTGAAGGGTATGGTGTGCCGAAGGCAATTACATTTAATAAACTTGACCAAACGCAGGTTGATGCAATAGCGGCAGCCGGACTGGCTGTTACGGGAGCTACCGAAGGGAGCGCTGAGGCTAGTATTGATTTCTCGGGACTCTGCGATAAACTGCCACTAGGGGTGTATCCACTCACGCTTACGATACTTGACCAAAACGGACAAATGACCAAGAAACTGGTAACTATCAATGTACTACCGGATGATTTGGAAATACTTGAAGCACACCCTTGGGGTAAAATGATTCGCGTCAAAGCGAGATTCCTGCTCGACGAAAACCCGGGAGGACTTTCATTTGAATATAAAAAATCTACCGAGAGCGTATGGATGACAATACCTACCGACAAAGTGACGGTTTCTGGTACTGAATTCTCGGCATCGATACAACCACTCGAACCAACTACACTGTATGATGTTAGAGCGATTTCGATAGATGGACCAGCACAACCTAAGCAATACACAACGCAAATTGCGGTGGACTTCCCGAACCTTGACTTTCAAACGTGGGCACATTCATCACCTACCTGGTACCCGAATGCATCGGCAACTACCTGGCTGGCTTTCTGGAACACAGGAAATGAAGGTACTGCGAACTCTATGGTAAACAACCCAAGAAGTAATACATATCCTGATGATACTGATAAAGAGAGAGGACGTGTTATCAAAATGGAAAGTATTTGGGTTGGAGCACCGTTCGGACAATCTACTTTTGCGGCGGGGAATATATTTACAGGCTACTTCAAAACGAATATGGGAGACCCTATTAAATCGGCCAAAATGGGTCGTAAATATACCTCTAGGCCGATGGGGATGAAAGGTGAAGCGAAATACATATCTAAAAATATAAACCGCAACAAAGGTGGTGGCAGTTTTGATAAATATGTGGGAACTCCTGATAAAGGGGCTATCGTATTTAGACTAGAAAAATGGCAAAACCCAAACCAAAATCCAGAGGACTTTGGCGGAGGTAACAAACCAAGTGGGACTCCGATTATTATTGCGGACGGAATACTCGAAATCAATGACACAGGAGGTCAGTATGTCAAGTTCGAAATGAGAATGAACTATAGGGATACAAAAACTATACCTACACACGTTGTATTTACGGCGTCGTCTAGTATATATGGCGAAAACTTCTGTGGTGGAGAGGGCTCTACATTGTGGCTAGACAATATGGAACTTATTTGGACAGACTGAAATATATAACAACAAACATTTTACAATCGTAAGAATTAATATCTAATATCACCGAACGAAATCTAAAGTATGAAAATTAAATCTATAGTTGCAACCGTTTCTTTAGTGGCTATGCTGGCAATAACGCAGCAATCAATGGCCCAGAGTAATGACTCAACTCAAAACAATAAAATCGAAAATAAGGAGAAAACCAAAACTCTGTCCGAAGCGCAACTTACAGAGCTGACTTCGGCGATGGAGACAATACAATCCATACTTAAAGAGCACGAATCGGCGGCGGCAGAGCAAGCGATTGCTACTCAAAACACCGAAAAAAAATCATACAAATTTGGTGCAACAAAGATGGACAGAGGTATAAAACATAAAACCTTTGTGCCAAAAGGACAACTTATAATTGGGGGTACAATTGGATACAACCAGTTCAAAGCATCTGACTATGAGTTCCTTATGATTAAAGATATTGGTGCAAACATACGTACCACAGGGGCGAAGGTCTCAGCTGCGTGGGCTTTCACGGACGATGTAGCGGCGGGTATTATGTTCGACTACTCGAGAATACAAGCCGACCTCGATAATATTGACATCAATCTCTCGGAAGATATGGTGTTCTCTATCAAAGACTACAAAAATATACGACACGTCTACACCGCTAGCGCGTTCCTCAGAACCTACATAAACATTGGAAACAGCGGACGATTCGGTATGTATAACGACGTTAGAGTATCATTCGGCGGAGGACAAGGGAAAATTATTAATGGCGAAGGCAAAGAACTTGTCGGAACCTATGAGAATATACAAAATATAGGACTCACGCTGTCGCCTGGTATAGCAGTCTTCGCTACGGACTTCCTTGCAATAGGGGCTTCGGTGGGAATACTAGGGTTCAACTACTCGAGGACAGAACAAATTACTAATCAAGTATATCAAGGCTCGTTCGAGTCGTTCTCTGCTAACTTTAAAATAAACCTTCTGTCTGTTAACCTCGGACTACAGTTTTATTTCTAAATCGTAGAAAATAATAATCAGCCTAAAAATTACGTTAAAACAAGAGGAGATTAATTAATATATTAATTGAATTTATTTAAGGATAAACAAAATGAGAATGAAAAAAATAGCAATGATAATGATGACAGCCCTG
The DNA here is from genome assembly GCA_947037995.1 of uncultured Rikenellaceae bacterium. Classification (GTDB taxonomy): domain Bacteria; phylum Bacteroidota; class Bacteroidia; order Bacteroidales; family Rikenellaceae; genus Mucinivorans. The sequence goes on along the minus strand of CAMQUV010000015.1, from coordinate 4,654 downwards.
GCGCTGAACTCGTGTATCAAAAATGACATACCACTACCTTATATCGAAGGTGACATCGTAGAAATGACTGTCGAAGGACAGAAAAGCTCAACGGTCGACCCGGTCAAAAATACTATCCAAATAGAAATTTCGGATAGCGTCGATATTCGTAAGATTCAGATTACTAATCTTAAACTTACGGCCGAAGCAAGACTAACCGACTCGATTACTACTCAACAAATCGACTCGGGCTCTATCTATGACTTCTCTAATGCAAGAGTGCCGTGGATTGTAACTACATACCAAGAGTATCCCTGGACAATTATCCCCGTGCAACCTATAAACAGACATATCGAAGCCGAAAACCAAATTGGACTCGCCACTATTGATATTAACAATAAAACGGCCGAAGTCGCAGTGACACAAGGAACAGACCTTAGTAATATCGTTATTAAATCGCTCCAATTGGCTAACTCTATCGCAATTACTACGCCCGAACCACTTTCTATAACTGATTTCACGAAACCAGTTGAGTTTACTGTGTCATACTTTGATATAGTCGAAAAATGGAACGTTAGTTTTGTTGAAAAAACCATACAGGCGCAAACCGATAAGGCTACGGCCTGGGCGAAATTCGCTACGCTAATGGGAACGGTACTGCCAAACTCACCCGAAATTGCAGGATTCCAATACAGAGTAACAGGAGCAGAACAGTGGAATACTCTCGAAGCTACACCTGTGGGCTCACAAGTTGAAGCGATTGCTACTAAACTTACACCGAATAGGGAGTATGAATACAGAACATTCCTTGGGCAAGATTATGGCGAAACACTTAAGTTTACTACGCTAACTACACCTGCAATACCAAACCTTAACTTTAACGATGGTTACCTAGAAGGAATCACATTCTACCCCAATGGGACGGGCAAAAACTCGTACTGGGGAACTGGTAACGAAGGACTTACATCCAAATTAGCAGGTAGCAAACCGTCCAATACAGTTAACACTGTCGATGCGGTGAAAGGAATGGCAATGCAGCTGACGTCAGTTGGTGGTATAACGGTAGTGGGACACGCTGCTGGAAACCTTTTTACAGGTACATTTGAGATGGGTTCACTTTCACTCAACCCTGAAATACTTAAAAGTTATGTGAAATTTGGACGCCAATATACAGGTAAACCAATGGGGCTCAAAGGACACTTTAAATACATATCTACGCCAATTACATTACATAAATATAAACCCGAAATGGCTGGAAAGCCAGACGAATGTCATATTTATATTAAACTTGAGAACTGGGGCGACCCTACGCTAGGGCCAGGACAAAGACCGGCTAATGCAACAGTTCTAGCTTATGGTGAGTTCTTTACATCTAATAATATTAGCACCTATACTGAATTTAACTTCCCGCTTGTCTATGACAAAAACCTACTTGATGAAGAACCTACACATATTACACTGGTAGCAACATCAAGCCGATATGGCGATGACTTCTGTGGTGGCGTGGGTAGCGAGCTTAAAGTTGATGAGTTCGAAATACTGTACGATTACAACCCACTCTCGTTCAAATAAATCAGCACATCACACTGTGCAGCGACAACGAATAATTGAGTAATAACAACTAACGATATATATAATTGACAAGAGCTTTATGGTCGAAAAAATAAAACAGACACTAGCCGACTCGCCAGCAGCACGCTGGACAGTACTGGTAATGGTGTCACTAACGATGATGAGTGGTTACTTCCTAACCGACGCATTGTCGCCACTACAAGGGCTTTTAGAACAAAAGTTCGGATGGAGTGGGTCAGAATTTGGTTTCTTCTTTGGCGGATACGGATGGCTAAATGTCGTTTTGTTTATGCTAATCATAGGAGGGATTATTCTCGATAAAAAAGGACCACGATTCACGGGTATATTCGGTGTAGTGGTAATGCTTATTGGAGTTCTTATAAAATATTATGCTATCGAGTTTATGCCAGCAGACGTGGATATCGTCATCCCAATTGCGGGAACATTTGATAGCCAAGTGCTAACCGCTACGGTGGGATATGCCATATTTGCCTTTGGGTATGAGACTTTTGGAATCACGGCAAACAAAATTGTTGTCAGATGGTTCCGTGGTAAAGAGATGGCATTCGCCCTTGGGATGAACGTTGGATTTGCACGTATCGGTACATTCCTAGCAATGGCCGCCCCTGTGCCTTTGGTCAACTGGACAGGCTCGATGAGCGCTCCTATTATGGTTGGATTAGTGCTACTAGGGCTGGGATTCTTGAGTTTTATGGTCTATTTCTTTATGGACAAAAAACTGGAGAAATCGGTTGCGCAAGAGCAACTGGGAGATGATGAGAGATTTAGACTGGGTGATATATTCAAAATCATTAAAATCAAAGGCTTTTGGTACATAGCTATGATGTGTATGCTGTTTTACGCGGCAATACTACCGTTCAAAAAATTCGCAGTTAACATCGTCGAAACGAAGTTTGGTGTTGACCAAGAGCTAGCAGGGCTTATACCGGCGCTGCTGCCGCTTGCATCGCTACTCCTAACGCCAATATTTGGTATCATATATGACAAAAAAGGCAAAGGAGTCACGCTGATGATACTGGGAACTGCCCTGCTGATTGTTATCTATACCGTATTCTCAATACCAGGATTAGACAATCTCTATACAGCTATCGCTATGGTTCTATTACTTGGAGTAGCCTTTGCGCTTGTTCCGGCGGCAATGTGGCCTTCGGTTGCAAAAATTATACCTGAAAATCAACTGGGAACGGCCTTTGCGCTTATATTTTGGGTTCAAAGTATCGGACTATCAGCTGTGCCACTTATTATTGGTAACGTGTTAGAAAAATACGGTCAAACAGGAATGACAACAGAATCGGGTACGTCGATTTATGACTACCAACTACCTATGTTTATATTCGCAGGACTTGCTATAACAGCAATCATCTTTGGGTTCTTATTGAAACGTGAGGATAGATTGAAAAACTATGGCCTTGAAAAACTCAAGTAAACAAAATCTAACTTCAACAAATTTTTAAAAAATATGAGAAAATTATTAATTCTGTCAATTATCGCGCTCGCATCAATGTCGTCGTGCGATTCAATGAATGACGAACACACACCCAGATATGCTGGCAGATACACCAAAGCTTTTACATATAAATTAATGGGGTTCGAAGAATCTAAAGAAGAGATACTCGAAAAAGAAAAGACATCTATGAGAGATTTCCAAATTTGGAGCACTAGCGATGTGAATGACCTCAAACCGCAAGACCAAAAACAAATTAAAGATATTCGCGAAGAAGTTAAAAAACCACACGACGAAACTCTACTCCAAAAAATAATCTCACTCAAAGATATACCTACATATATGAACAATATTTATGGAGGGACAATTGGAGGGTTTATTACGACTGCTGCCGATGTTAAACAACTATCAACTATGCAAGAAGTGTATGACGGATTGAGACTCGACTACGAAGGCTCTACATTCTTTGTAAACGGTGCTGGATATGGCGTGATAAGATACTACTCAAACTCAGCTGATAAACTATCAATCCCGTACGCTGATGCGCTGGGAGGCAACCAACAGTCTTCGTGGGAATGGCCTTGGGGTGGCGCTGGATTTACTACCAGTACGCTAGGATACGGTGGATACCCTGAGTATTTTGCCGAAGGGTATGATGTGCCCGAAGAGGGTGCCGAAATCTACGAAGTTACACCCGAAGGACGCGAAATGCTACGCTCCGTTTTTAATGACGGGCAATGGGAAACCTATGAAAATCCGGATATACCACTTCCTCCAACTTATAAAGCTAAAACGACTCAATCGAACGATAAAGTACGTAACGGTATGCACCTTGTAAGGGGCAAAATGACCTATATTAAGACCGTGGCACAATACAAAAACTATGACTTTATTGTGCGTGGTGAGGTTGATGGAAAAATGCATTTGACTACCACTAAAAAATATAATCTCCCCGAACTGTATGTTGTCGAAAAGGGAATATGGGGTGTGATTGCTGATAAAGAAGCAGTTACATATATCAAAGAGGTTTATTAATGGGCCGCGTTTTAGCCATTGATTATGGTGGCAGAAGATGCGGACTGGCAGTAACCGACCCATTGCAAATAATTGCTAATCCTCTCGAAACTGTTTTGACTAAGGATTTAGACGCTTACCTTGAGAACTATTTTAGGGTGAACGATGTCGAGAAATTAGTGTTAGGGATGCCGCGACAAATGAGTGGTGAGATGTCGCAAAGTTGGGAGATGATTGAGGCTTTTTCGGAAGCGTTTAAGATTAAATACCCATCTATTATTGTCGACTTTCAAGATGAGAGATATACATCGAAGATGGCTAGTCGAGTGATAGCACAGTCGGGATTGCCAAAGATGAAGAGGCAGGAGAAAGGTCTTGTTGACAGAACTAGTGCGGTAATAATACTGCAATCATATATGGAGCGATACTAATGTACGCTTGCACAGAAAGGCCTGCCAAGGGTGTTCGTAGAACATTTTGGCAGGCCTTTTTTTTGTGTTAGGGGTAAGTCCTTCGATATTCTTAGCTACGCCTGCAATTTACTCTGGCATTTACTCCCCTATGTTTGAGTTCTGGATTCGAAGGCCTGTCGGGGTTTGTTCTATATTCAGGTATAGAACATCT
>CAMQUV010000014.1 GCA_947037995.1 uncultured Rikenellaceae bacterium | reverse complement strand
AGAACATCTCCGGCTGGGGGAGGCCTTCGATATTCTTAGCTTCGCCTATGCCAGTATGACGACAGGCATAGGCAAAGGAGTTTCTGACCCCCGGCGCAATACAAAAAGGGCACACTATAATATAGTGAGCCCTTTAAATTGCGATTATGTTGGAGTTACATTAGTCTACAATAATATTCCAGCCGCGTTCATCTGGCACTTGTCCAAGTTGAATTGCTTTATATTTTTCATAGAGTTTTTGCGTAACAGGTCCAACCCATTTATAAGTAACTGAGAAGTTATTTGCAGGGTCGTCAATTGTTTCAATCGGTGTAATAACAGCAGCCGTTCCGCAGGCACCAGCTTCTTCGAACGATGAGAGTTCCGACACGGGTATATCACGTTCTTCGACAGTCATACCAAGGTCCTCGGCGATTTGTCTGAGCGACATATTAGTAATAGAAGGCAGAACAGAGTGCGAGCTAGGTGTAATATATTTATTATTTTTTATACCAAAGAAGTTGGCGGCACCACATTCGTCAATATTTTGATGCGTAGAAGGGTCGAGATAGATAGCGCTATCGTAACCTTGTTCTTTGGCGATATCGCCACTTTGTAGAGAGGCAGCATAGTTACCACCCGCTTTCACGTGCCCGGTACCAAATGGTGCAGCACGGTCGTGTTTTCTATCAATTATTGCTTTAATACCTTTCATTCCATTTGGAAAGTAATTCCCCACTGGCGTACAGAAGATTATCAACAGATATTCGTTCGATGGTTTTACTCCCACCATCGCTCCCGTGCCAATAAGCAGCGGTCTAAGATAGAGTGAGCCCCCCGTTGTAAATGGTGGGATATATTCTTTATTAAGCGACACTAATTTGGTACACATTTCAACAAATAGCTCTTTAGGTGGCACAGCCATTTTCAGATATTCCGCTGAACTTTGTAGTCTTTCGGCATTTTTGTCGGCACGAAACAGTCTAATTTTCTCATCCTCTCCTCTAAAAGCTTTTAGCCCTTCAAAGGCTTCTTGTCCGTAGTGCAGGCAGCTAGCCGCCATATGCATAGGGATAGTTTCTTCGGTATGCACGGTAGGTTGTTCCCATTTTCCATCACGGAAATAGCAACGGATATTATACGGTGTTTGAGTATAGGTAAATCCGAGGAAGTTCCAATCAATTTGGTCTGGTGTTTTCATAATTTTGTATTTAGGTTAATTATAAAATGTATAGTTATTGAGTAATTAGTTTTTATTTAAGGATTGGTTTTTAGGCTTAATCAAGCTCCCAATCGGTACCATTAGCACCATCTTTGAGTTTTATATCGTGCTTGACAAGTTGGTCGCGAATAAAGTCCGAGGCCGCCCAGTCTTTGTTTTCACGAGCTTTGAGCCTAAGGTCAATAATCATTTCCATCGCCCCTGATAGCGCGTTAGATGTTTTATCGTTTTGATTATTATCAATAGTAATGCCAAGTATCGTTCCAAGAATTAGGTCAAACGTTTTTTGTAGTTCGAGAATGTCTTTTTGGCTAATTATTTTTTTCCCTTCTGCCGCCGCGTTGATAGATTTTGTGGCATCGAACAGGTGCGCAATAGCAATAGGAGAGTTCATATCATCCAGCAGAGCTTCGCGGCATTTCTCATATAGTCCGACGATATTTTCGGCATTCGTAGCGGTGTTAGTATCAACTGGTGGAGTAATTTTACCTATCTGCGCCCACGCTTTAAGCAGTCGTTCAAGCCCTTTTTCGGAGGCTTTCAGCGCTTCGTTCGAAAAATCTAACGTCGAACGATAGTGCGCCTGCATCATAAAGAATCTAATGACCATTGGTTGATATGGTTGCTCTAGCAGGCTATGTTCGCCGCTAAAGAATTGTTCAAGATTGATTGCGTTACCGAGTGATTTGCCCATTTTTTTACCATCCATAGTAATCATATTGTTGTGCACCCAGTATTTAGCCGACGAGTGGTTGCAGGCTGTGGACTGCGCCATTTCACTTTCGTGGTGGGGAAATATAAGGTCCATTCCACCTCCGTGAATATCGAAATTTTCTCCGAGATATTTTTTACTCATCGCCGAACATTCGCAGTGCCATCCGGGAAAACCAGCACCCCAAGGTGAGTTCCAGCGCATAATATGCTCTGGCGAAGCCTTTTTCCATAGGGCAAAATCTGCAACAGAGCGTTTCTCGGAGGTGAAGCTATCCGAACGCCCTCCACTTTGCATATCCTCGAGTTTTCGTCCGCTCAATACGCCATAATTGTTGCTGTCAGCGTATTTCTCTACGTCAAAATATACCGAACCATTACTCTCGTAACCGTATCCCTTGGCAATAATTTGCTCTACTAACTCAATTTGCTCGGGTATATGACCACTCGCAAGAGGCTCTATCGAAGGGTCTTTAACCCCCAATTTATGCATATAGTAGTGATAACGATTAGTGTAATATTGCGCAACCTCCATTGGTTCGAGCTGCTCTAGTCGTGCTTTTTTGGCTATTTTATCCTCGCCGTGGTCTGCGTCAGCTTCCAAATGACCTACGTCCGTTATGTTACGGACATAGCGCACCTTGTAACCCTCGGATTGCAAAAGTCGAAACAGTAAATCAAACGTTAATGCCGCCCTAGCGTGCCCCAAATGTGGGTCGCCATAAACAGTTGGACCACAAACATACAGCCCAACAAAAGGGTAGTTAATGGGTACAAAATCTTCTTTTTTACGGGTCAGGGTATTATATAACTGCAATTTCATAATGATTTTTATTTATTTATGGACAAATTTATGTATTTTTGGGGACTAAACAAAGAAACCGTAATTAAAAATTATGAATATAAAAAACTTTATAGCCGAACTCGAGAAATCGGGCGAGCTTATTACTATTGAAACACCCGTTTCACCCAATCTCGAAATCGCAGAACTAACAGACCGTCAGTGCAAATCTCCCGGGGGCGGCAAGGCGTTGCTTTTTACTAATACGGGGACCAAATTCCCTGTAATTACTAACATTATGGGCTCTAATTCGCGCATAAATAAAGCATTGAGCGTCAACAATCTAAGCGAAATCGAACAGCGTATAGACTCACTTTTCACTAAAGTAATGTCACCAAAAATGAGCTTATGGGAGAAATTATCACTTCTTCCCACACTCAAAGAGGTAAGCACAGCTATGCCTAAGCGCAAAAAAGGCAAAGGTGAGTGCCAAGAGGTGCAGATGGAAGTCGACCTCTCACAAATCCCTATACTAACTTCAGCTCCACACGACCCAGCACCGTTCGTTACACTACCAATGGTTCACACAATCGACCCCGACAATGGCAGTCAAAATGTTGGTATGTATCGTATGCAAGTTATTGATAATCAAACTACTGGTATGCACTGGCACATACATAAGACCGGGGCAAACCACTACCGAAAATACAAGGAGCGAGGCGAAAAAATGCCCGTAACGGTATGCCTAGGAGGCGACCCGATATACACTTTTGCCGCCACTGCCCCACTACCCGAGGGGATTGACGAATATATGCTTGCAGGATTTATCCAACGCAAACCAGTAGAGTTAGTAAAGTGCACAGAATCAAATATTTACATACCATCGGACGTTGATTTTGTACTGGAGGGTTACGTAGACCCATCCGAAGAGCTGTTTTACGAAGGACCGTTTGGCGACCACACAGGTTTTTATTCCCTCGAGGACTACTACCCCAAATTTCATATCACCCGAATAACACACCGCAAAAATGCAATTTACCCAGCTACGATAGTGGGCATACCCCCGATGGAGGATTTTTATTTTGCGCTGGCCTCGGAGCGAATTTTCGTGGAGCCTATTCGCAAAATAATTGCACCCGAGGTGGTGGATATGCTTATGCCAATGGAGGGCGTAGCGCACAATATTGTGTTAGTTAGTATCAAAAAAAGCTACCCCGCACAGGCGTTCAAAGTGGCTGCAGCACTCTGGGGAGCAGGGCAAATGGGATTTAATAAATGTCTCGTTATCCTTTCGCACAAGCCCGGAGTCTCAATCAAAGACAATTTCCTCGAGTCGATAAAAACTATGAATCCGCTAAGAGATTGCACGATAGTAAACGGTACATTAGACGTGCTAGACCACGCAACGCCAACTACTGGAATGGGGGGAAAGATAGCGATTGACCTCACTGAGAAATTACCTGTCGAATTACTCGGTTCGGAGCATCCGACAGGGCTAGAGGTGAGAATTTCGCACGAGAACTCTTTGGAATCAGGCGTTATAAAGATAGTAATCGACAACCACATACCCCTAGATACCCCTTTGGGCGTAATTACGTGGTTAACAGGGGCAAACTGCGACCCGATGCGCGACATAACTGTAAGTAGCAGTGGCGCTGTGATAGATGCCCGTGCAAAAATTGCCCTACTGGAGCGCCACCCACAAATTGTGACCCAGAGCAGCACTGTTATAGAGTTGGTTGATAGTCGTTGGGGCGAATATATGATAGGTGATTTTATCGAGAGTCCTTCGTTAGCGTACCTGCCATTACTTTTCGGCGAGGGTTACAAAATCAAGAAATAGTGACTACCCTACCTCGACCCAACTAAAATTCACTCACATATTTATCGTAATTAATTATATTTTTTTCTTATCTTTGCGCCTATGAATAGATACACCACCTTAATTTTAGCTGTCGCTCTCCTTTTTTTGGGCAGCTGTGCGGACCTTCAACCTGTAGACACGGACAGACTTACCAACATCACTTTTGATAATTGGGTCGCAAAATACGCGCCCGATGCTACTCCTTTTGTGAATGAAAACAACGAAACTATAGAGGGACTATACATTCAATACCACCACAAAGCCCCACAAGTGCACGATTCGCTCAGACTCACCAACTTGAGATGGTTTAGATACAATATGAATGCCTATACCCTCACTAACAAAACTGTATCTATCTCGGACAGTACGATAGCGCATATCTCCGGAACCTGGAGAAACACTACTCACTGGGTGCCGATATACAGACAATTCGACTCACTAAACCCTGGCTTTATGTGCCCGGGACTTATAAAAGTGCTCCCTACTCTAAATATTGGTGACAAAGTTAGAGTATTCCTCTCTTCTGCCGAAAGCTTCACAGGAGCTGTCAACCTAAACGATGGCAACCGTGGGGAAACTGTTGAATACCCATACTACCCTACATACCTTGACCTCGAAATTACCGATGTCGTTAGTAACCCCTATGCAAATGTTATTGATTCTATAAACAATTATGCCCTGCACAAATGGGATATGCAACCTAGTGATACAATCTGGGACGAAGGGATATTTATGAAGAAAACTGTTACAAATACCTCTGGTGACCCTATCGGAGTCGATTCAGTTTTCTCTATGAACGTGACTAGATTTTTCCTCGATGACTTCCTAGCATCAACTACCTCAGACTCGATTGCAAAAGTGTATGATAGATATAACCAAGATGATACCGAAACTGTATACGGAACTGTTGTTGCATCTATAAACTCTACTGTGAATAACCCTACACTGCCTGCAATTTACTCTATCGCACCACGATATATGAGAAAAGGCGAAACGGCTCTTTTCCTTGTTAACCCAGAATATACACTAGAAGGAGTGCAAGGAAACACAACCGCAAACCCTGCTATACAACCATACGAACCTTCATACTATATGGTGAAAATTGATACGGTAACTGTCACAGTTGACGACGACTTAACACTCGACTAAGAGAATTTAAACTATCCATATTTTTTTACAGTAATAGGATTAATATTATATAAATGCCTACAATATACCTTATACCTACACCTATTGGGGAGGGCATAGACCAAATTAATCCCCAAACTAATCAGATTCTCGAAAGTATAGACTACCTTATTGTCGAAAACCTACGCTCTGCTAGGAGGTTTATTGCTACACTCAAACTCGAAAATAAAGTAATTGACGACTTTACGTTCCAAGAACTCAACGAGCATACACCCGAATCAAAACTCCAAGAAATACTCCAACCTGTAATAGATGGCCAAAATGCTGCTATCATATCGGAAGCCGGACTGCCCTGCGTAGCCGACCCCGGAGCACCACTTGTCGCACTGGCACACACTTATAATATCACCGTAAAACCACTGGTGGGTCCCAACTCTATTATGCTGGCACTTATGGCTAGCGGAGCGTCAGGACAATCATTCGCCTTTAATGGATATATTCCTATCAAAGAACCCGATAGAGCGAAAACGATTAAATCACTCGAAGCGAAAACTAATTTCCAATCCCAGATTTTTATAGAAACTCCGTACAGGAATAACTCTATGCTCAAATCCCTGGCGACAACGCTCAACCCAAATACATTTGTCACAGTAGCACTCGGACTGTGCACAAAAGATGAGATGATAATAAGAAAAAATGCACACCAATGGAAAACTAAACCCGTGGAACTGCCAAAAGTCCCAGCTGTGTTTATTATTGGATAACTGAATTCTAATTTCTTAAATATTATAAAATAGTGCTACTTAATACTATTACAATCAAAAAAGCGAAAGTGAATGGCGTAGTCGAAATGCCCCCATCAAAAAGCTACTCGCAAAGAGCTATTCTAGCCGCAACACTCTCCGAAAATAGCACTGTGCTCAATATTGGCCAAAGCAATGACGAGATAGCAATGACAAACTGCTGCAAAGCACTCGGAGCTAAAGTCGAATTTATATCGAAAAATTCGGCACACATTACGGCAGAGCTAACGCATAATAATACGCTAAATGTCGGAGAATCAGGACTCTGCGCACGACTAATGTTGCCCGTGGCAGCACTGTTTAATAACACAATTAAAATTCAAGCGCAAGGCTCACTGCTCAAAAGACCGATGGACTTTATGGTCAAGTCGCTCGAACAACTTGGGGTCGATATTTCACTCGATTTCAAGAAATTTCTCCCCGCAATTATACAAGGGCCCTACCGCAACCACTATGCGCAAATTGATGGGACGATAGGCTCGCAATTCCTTAGTGGACTGCTTTTTGCGCTGCCTCTTGCCAAACAGCAAACTACACTTATTGTAGATAACCTAAAGTCAAAACCATATATAGATATAACGCTCCAGACACTCAAAAGTTTTGGGATAAAGGTGGAGAATTATAACTATAAGAAATTTGTTATACCGGCCAATCAGATGTATAAACAGACCGAATATACGATAGAGGGCGACTGGAGTAGCGCCTCTACGCTGTTGGTTGCCGGAGCTATCGCGGGCAAAATTACCGCCCGAAACCTTAACCCAAAATCACTGCAAGCCGATAGAGCAATAATGGATGTGCTGGAAATGACGGGGGCTGATATTACATATAATCATACAGGAGATAACACCGAAATAACGGTGGAGAAACAAAATCTTAACGCCTTTAAATTCGACGCTACCGACTGCCCAGACCTATTCCCGGCACTCGTTGCACTGGCAGTAAATTGTAATGGTGTGAGTGAAATTAAAGGGGTGAAAAGACTATTTACTAAGGAGTCGAATAGGGCGCTTACTCTGCAAAGTGAGTTCGCAAAACTCGGGGCAAATATTAAACTAAATGACGATATTATGCTCGTACACCCTAAAACTACGCTTAGTGGTGGGGAGGTTAGTAGCCACAACGACCACCGAATAGCTATGGCTATGGCAGTGGCGGCGCTTAATGCGGAAGATATAGTGACTATTACGGGTACCGAATCGGTAAATAAATCATACCCCGAATTTTTCGAGGACCTAAATAAGATAACAACGTAAAAAAATAATTGCAATGAATAGTTTTGGCAGAAAATTTAAGGTCTCCATTTTTGGAGAGTCACACGGAGTCAACATAGGCGCAACGATAGATGGAACACCCCCGGGAATACCTCTGTGCGAGAACGACTTTGCCAATGACCTCGACCGACGCAAACCTAACGCCAAGGGAACTACCTCGCGCAAAGAAACCGATACGCCTACTATTGTGTCAGGGGTCTTTAATGGATATACAACTGGAGCGCCAATAACTATACTGTTCCAAAATAATAATACTATCTCGAACGACTATAAAAACCTGGCGCAACACCCTCGACCATCACACGCTGATTTTGTCGCAGGGGTCAAGTACAAAGGTTTTAATGACCCTCGGGGAGGTGGACACTTCTCAGGCAGAATCACACTAACACTGGTGGCTGCTGGGGTGATTGCTAAAAAAATATTAGACCAGTTTGGTGTAAATATAGAGGCACAAATAGTTAGTATAGCAGGGGTGGATATTGATAATACTAACCCAAAAACAGAACAAATAATAGAGCATAAGATAGAACAGGCACTGGCAAATTGCGACAGCCTTGGTGGGGTAGTGAAGTGCACTGCCAAAGGGGTGAAAGTGGGCATAGGCGAACCGTTTTTCGATAGTGTCGAATCACGTATATCGCACATTATCTTTGCAATTCCAGCGGTCAAAGCCATCGAATTTGGTGAGGGCTTTAACATTGCAAATATGAATGGTAGCGACGCTAACGACACTATTATTAATGCGAAAGGAACTACCAAAACCAACCATAACGGTGGGGTAGTAGGGGGAATTGCTAATGGTAACGATATTACTTTTAAAGTGGCAATAAAACCCACACCAAGCATCGCAAAACCGCAACCCACGTTCAACCTAGAATCGCAAAAAATAGAAAACCTCGAGATTAAAGGACGACACGACGCCTGCATCACTCTCCGAACGCCAGTTATAATTGAAGCGGCGGCGGCTATTGCGATAGCAGACCTCTACTCAATTTAATAAAATACCACCTTTTTCGTAACTTTTATTTGCCTAAATAGGAGTGAAAATTGATAAAAAATCCATTGTTAGTAACTTTCTTAAATGATTGACTATCAATGGGTTTTTATGTTAGTAAAGTTGTAAATAAGCTGTTAGTTAAAAAATGTAAAATGTAGGTTTCGGACTTGATATAACGAAAATCTTGTATATATAAACGAGAAAATTTACTAAACTAATTTTTGGCGATGTTTATTTAATATAAATACTGACGTAGTTATAACCAAAAAGTATATGGGTTATAAACGTTTTTTGGTAATTGCGTTGTGTTAATAAGTCGATGTTAGTAACGTCTATTAATATTCCTTAAAGTACTAATTGTTTGGAGTTTATGATGTTTATAAAATGTTAATAGGTTGTATTAGAATGTTAGGAACTTAAAAAGCAATTTTAATATTGAGAAGTTACTGACCAAACTTACAGTTATTATATATTATTATTTAAACTATTAAATAAACTTATATTATTAAATATATAGAAGGGAGGAGTGAGGGGTTGTATTGGAGTTTTGTGTGTTTGGGTATGTGGTTTAAGTGATATTTTTTTACTATCTTTGCAGAACAAACAACTTAGTTTTTTAGAGTATAGATTTTATGTTTTATAGATTTTTCGTCTTTATATTTTTGACAGTGTTTACTGTTTCTTGTGCTCAATTTAGTTTTTACGACCAGCGTAGCGACGAGATTGTGTGCTCTGTGGGTTCTTATGTTTTGTATGAGTCGGATTTGGACGCTTTGTTTTCGGAGTCTAGGGGTGGGATGGATAGTGTTGTTATGCGCAAGTTTTATATTGATGGTTGGGTCAAGGAGAAGGTTGAGTTGAGTGCTGCGGCGAAGGTTGTCTCGGAGTTTGACGTTTCGACGATTGATAAGTTGGTCGGAGAGTACAGGGAGGCGTTGATTGTTCAGGCTTTCCAGCAGGCTTATATTAATGTTAATCTTGATACGGTGATTGATGCGAAGGTGGTGAAGGAGTTTTATAGTGATAATTTGTCGCAGTTTGAGCTCAACGAGCCACTGGTGAAAGCCTGTATTGCGCAAGTGCCTATTACTGTTAGGAACATTGATAACCTCGAAAAAATGTTTTTTGGCTCGTACCTAGACCTTAATAATTTTAAGACGGTGTGTGATAAAAATTCTTATAAGTTTGTCGATATGAGTGGCTCGTGGCATAGTTTTTCTAGTCTTTTGGAGCACGTTTTGTTGGGACAGATTGAGTATAATGAGTTTTTGAAGAAAAACAAATTTTACATATCGAAAGACCGAGAGTCTTTTTATATGGTTAGGATTATAGATTATATACCAGCGGGGCGCAAATCGCCTATCGAGGTTGAGAGTGATGGGATTAGGAAACAGATATTGTTTAATAGGCGAGACTTATTGCTCAAACAACTTAGTGATAGCCTGCAACAGGCGGCGCATCAAAGTAATGATATAGTTTTTAGTGCCCTTTAAATTTGGGACGAAATCAATTTAATTGAAATAATAATAGATAAATACATTTACAGAAATATTTTTTATGAAAAACATCCATAAAGTGGCGTTAGTGCTACTCGCAGTTCTACCAATAGGATTAGTATCAAAAGCGCAGGAACCAGCTGAAAATGAGGCTAAGGAGTCTCTTGTGGTTGAGGAACTTGTGGCAGTTGTTGGTGACTCACCAATTATGCTATCTGATATTGAGGAGTTGGCTAATCGTATTATTGATAACCGCAAAAAAGAGGGGTTTCAGACCCAACAAACTCCTCAAGAAGAGGCGCTCGAGATGTTGATGTCAAATAAATTGTTTGCACAATTCGCACTACAAGATTCGTTAGATAAGATTATCCAGACTGCTCAGATTCTCACTATGGTAGCGCAGCAACAGGCGCAGATGATTGAAATGGCTGGTTCTGTTAAGGCTCTCGAGAAAATGTATGGTAAGCCTATATTTAAGATTAAGAAAGATATTGAGAGAGAAGCAAAGGAGCAGGAATTGGCAAGGCTGATGCAACAGAAGATTAAAGAGGGCGTTGTTACGACACACGTTGACGTAGAGGAGTTTTTCAATAGCATACCATCTGACTCATTACCAATAATGCCTCCACAGTT
>CAMQUV010000013.1 GCA_947037995.1 uncultured Rikenellaceae bacterium | reverse complement strand
AAACAGGGACGTATTAGATATTTTGTGTGAAATAACCAGCAGGCAGTGAGGGGAGTTTCGAGAAAAACAACCGTAAGTGTTATAACTGATTATACAATCGTAATATTTCTAGGGTAAAAAACATTTATCGCACAAAGATTAAGGCGCTTTAATCAACAACGGTCAGAAACACCTTACTCTTTAGGCGTGACAAGAACTCATTTGTGCGGAAAGTTCAATTCAACTGCATTTTTTTTAACGTATAGATATAATCTTTTAACTGATAATATTATTTGCAATGAAAAATTGTTAGGTAACTAAAAAATATCTACTTTTGCACATCATAAAATTACTTTCAACTCTTTTTTACTAATCTTATTTTGATAAAAAAGAATATACCAGATTCACCTTACTTATATTAACCGCGGTTCTATACCACTTAAGCCAGCAAATAACAACAAATGAAAAAAATAATACTATATTCAATTTTATCATTTTTCATATCATCCTGCACCTTGATGCTAACCGAAGATGAAAACAGTGTAATTAATGTTAAATTGAAGAGTCAAGACCCTAATCTGTCGCAACAAATACATAAATTAGATGTATTTGTTGTGACGGGAGATGTTATAGTAAAACAATATAATAATCTCAGTGCTGAAGGTGGTTTGTACCCACTCAATTTAGAACAAAAAGACAATACTCGTTTAATATTTGTTGCGAATGGCAACGATATTTCATTTGACCCCGTAGAAGGCAGTACTACACATAAAGAGATGTTATCTAAAGCCACACCTGTGGCTGACTATAAATTATCACAACCATTAATGTATTATACTGGCAGTAATATTATATCTACATCTACGGAACAAATACTAACTGTGGATATGACAAAGTCATTAGCAAGGGTAGATTTAAAGATTCAGGCTCAAACTGATATTGTCATAGACTCTTGTGTAATCTCAAATATAGTTGACAGAGGACATATACTACCATCTGGGAATTTATCACATCCAGATGCTAAATTAATATCAAAAACTCTTAGTGGCAAACAATTAACAGCGACTTCCACAACTACTCAAGAGGGTTTAATTTACCTGTATGAGTCTTATAACGCAAATTCAACGGCCGTTTTTCATGCTAAAATAAATGGCGTGAAGAACATTATAAAAGTTGCCTTGCCTGTAAAAATTCATCGCAATAAGAAACATCTTATAACAATTAATAGTAGCGGCGCGACACTGTCTAGTACGTTAGTTATACTTCCCTGGGAAGAAGATTTCGACATAGATGCACACCCAGAACAATTTAAACCATTAATTGACCCTATTAACTCCGATTTCCCCGCAGTTGTAACAATCAATAAAACAAGAGATACAATATTTTTCCCTTCTACTGGCACAACAGGAACGCTGGTTATTGATGCTGATGTTGAAACTGAGCTATCAACAGATAGTGATATAACGATAGAACCGATACCTAATACCAATAAAGCTAGTTATGTTGGCAATCAATTCAAAATTACAGTTAACCGTAAAGATTTAAATGACCCAATATCATATTCACGTATCTACATAAAAAACAAAAATGCTACTCAACATTATGGACGACACATTGTGGTGACACAACCTCCATATAGAATGACACTCACGAGTTTAAATGAAGAGGGTACTATTACAGGGTCCGATGTCAATTTCAACTGTTATACTGATGGGAAAATTGCTAACATTACATATTCGGAAGAACCACTTGATGTGGTTTGCGAAACTAACGACCTTAATTTCAACTGGCTATTAATCGATAAAACTGAACCTGAAGCCAATGAAATACATGGTTTATTCAAACCAAACGACATTGATGCTAAAGGACAAATCCAAGAATCAATTATCAAAGTAACATATAACGATGGATTGGTTGAGGAATATAAATTTAAGCGTAAACGAGAGTCTATACCAACTGTTTTCATTGCCGGACAACACTGGGCGAAGCATAATATGAGAGGAAACTCCAAAAAGTATGAAGACCAAATAAGTGTTGAGGAGGATCCAGAGGATGTCTACGAATACCTCAAAACATGCAGCGATGCGGATTATATATTTTATTCAGGAGCTAACTATAAAGGTCGTTCACAAGAGGGAATGTATCTACATAAAGATATTAATAATGTACTAAACTATAATGGTTATTCCCAATATGCCGATGCGGTACTATCTCTTGCTTCGCCCTATATTCACTGTCCTAGCGGATATCAGCTACCAACCAAACAAGAAATCGGTACAATATTGCACGAAACGGGTAGGTTTGGTCTCACGGCTGACTATACCGCAGTGGAATACACATCAAATGCAAACATTAGGTTTAGACTTGAAAGGCATAAACGAGATAACGTCACTATAGATGGTATTCTTGTAGCCGATGTAGTCCACACTAAAATAACCGACACAACAACCAAGGCATCGCTCACACTGGCAGGAACGGGAAATCAATATGATGCCGCAAATATGGATTTTCACACTATTATATTTGGTATGCTTAACTTCAATGACAAATATTTTACGTTCAACCACAAAGAAAACTATGCAACAATACACGCTCACACGTCTCCTAGTACAAGAACAAAGGTAATTCGCTGCATAAAATCATCTGTAAAACACCTAGCTGAAGACTAAGAAATGACATTTAAAATAAATACAAATCCATCGATAGTCCTCCTGCTAATAGCATTTTGTGTAAGCAGCTGTCAAAAAAAAGATTCCGACTATAATCAACCGACCGAAACATATCAATTTCATCTTGCATTATCGAATAGTAATGAATCCCAAAATGAAATTGAAACAAAATCGATTGGCAATCTTAATGTAAAATACTTTATATCAGACAAACAAGGTAATGTCATCAATGATGTATTTGCCGCATATGATACGCAGCTAGAAACAATCACAATTGAACCTATTAGACCTGGGGAATATGAATTATTTGTACTAGCCTATACGCCAGCCCTCGAAAAAGAGGGGTTTATCGTTGCCTCCACTCTTACGACTAAAAAAGACACTTGGATTCATTTTTCAAAAGATAATATTGGTTTAATGAAAGACCGGAGCCTTCTTTTTGGGAAATGCCAATTCAAAGTTGGGAATACTACATCGCACAACGCGGATGTTGCACTGAGCAATGTATTCTCTGCTGTGGCATTAAATACTAAATTTCCAAACAAATACACCAACGATATTCTGACCAAAGTTTCGGTTTCGTTAGAACCAAGTTTAGTACACAACTCACTGTCGTTAGATGGGGAGCTGTCAGGAAGCGTACAACTGATTGTGAATAATGATGAGGTTGAACATAATAGCCAGCTATATACATTCCCTAGTTCAACCGACAAACTAGTGAACTTTAATGTTAATACCGAAACAGTAAATCACGACAGACTTAAATACAAAAGTAATTTTGAAGGTATCACTAATACTTCGCTAAGAAGAGGTGTTAAAAACATAATTAATGTTGACCTGTCCAATCATCCTGATTCTAATACCGGAACCATATATATTAATAGGAAAGTACATAATTCGAAAGATAGACCAAAGATATTACAAGATTCGGAAAGCAAATCCGTGTATTACAACTCAAGTCAGCGGTCATTTTACGTAAACAAACCTCTTCAGATAACCTTTACTGAGGACAATAAACTACATACACGCTTCTACTCTCCAGTACCAGTGCAGAATGTTGAGATTTGGGCGAAATTTCCAGACTTTAAGGAGGAATTGCTGATTGCATACTTAGATACTATTCCTGCATTCTCTGATGCCAAATTTGACATACTAATAGATGAGAAGTCCGTATTTAAAACTAGAAGTAATAAATATGTATCTATCTTACAGAGTAATATAGATAATATTCATAATGCTATTTTGTCAATGGAGTCTTCCGATATATATTTTGAGAAGATTAAAACCATTCGTTGTGATTGGTGGAATAAATTCACATCGTTTGGTGGCAATCCTGATCTGCCCAACGGTGGACCAGCGGGTAATTGGATGGGGATTCGACCAGTGCACATTAGAGAAGCCGTAGGTCTAATGACTAACCTCGCATATATGTTTTCTTCACCAAAATTTGAAGCATATTTAGCTACCTTTCAAGGGAGACTATATGGTAATAAAGGTAAAGAGGATATTCTGGATGTAACCACTCTTACGCAACGCTTTCTAGACCATTCAGGATACAACTTAGGATTAGTATACGAAGGAAATGGTGTCTTAGGTATGGGAGGAGGCAGGTCTTTTGGAGTTGCACAATATGTGTTTTATGGCCATTACTTGGGTTTATACTCTTGTAATACTATATTTCATGAACTAAGTCATACAGTAGATTTTTCTCACAACAGTAATATGACTTATGGCATTTGGGCAGGTGGTATTGCAGATACTTATTATGTAAATAACGTGTCGACTTTCCCTGTTAATTCGCCCTCATACTTAAATACGAGCGCTAATCCAACTCTTTATAAATAAGTGTATCTGTAATACTTCTTTAGAATCACTGCTTTTACCGATTTCGCGATTAATTGTTAGGTTTTGTATGTAATGGTAGACTACCGAGAAGCTGAAACAGATAACTCTACCAGTGGCCCGTACGATATATTTATTGCCCCTAATCCAACCAAATTGATTCTAAAATAATCGGTGTGAAATATCCTACCGAATCTTTTAACGTGATATTTAAACTTTATGGAACACTAGAACCTCTCGTTGACAATACTTGAAAAAACTTCGAACCTCATAATGAGCGGTCAAAACCGTTATCCGTAATTAATTGACAATGGTTATGCAAATTATTCGGCGAACTATATAACGTAAAACCAAGAAATGCACGCATCTCTTGGTTTTATAGTGTTTAGTAAGATTTAAAAATTCTCGAGCCCTACTCTGGGACGTAAATTATCTCACCATTGTCAAGCTGATAAGCAGTGCCCACGCGCTTGCCTCGCGAATCGCTGTCGGCGGTTTGGTCGTCCGAGGGTGTGTACTTCTCAATGGTTTCACCTTTTTTGGTTATAATCTCCATTTGCTCTGTCCCGGGGTTTTTCACCATTGTAAAGTCCTCTTTCGAAAACATCTCGGTCATATCATAACGGGTTACTAGGGCAACCATAAGGGCTACGGCAAACACCATCGCAACGTCAAATAAATTTGTTAGAACCGATAATGGGTCGTGGTCCTCGTTATCTTTGATTAATCGTCTTCTTCTCATTATTTTTTATTTGTTAAAGATTCAACTACATATTCCAAAATATTCATATCGTCGGCTACCCACCTCTGTTTAACCTGTAACGAGATAAAACCGATGGCGCCGATAATAATTCCAACTACGGTAGTGGCGAATGCAACTTGCATATTGCTAGCCATCGAGGCCACATCACCCGTTGCCAGGCCAACCAAAGCCGGCCCCATAGGGATAAGCGTTCCCATCAGACCCAACATAGGGCCAATTTTCACCAACAGCTTTGAACTTCCAAGCTCCTTATCGGCTACAATCTCATAATCGCCAAGTATTTTATCCATCATTGGTTTGTTTTCAGAGTTTTTGCTAATTCGCTGTAACGATTCAATCAATTTACCCTTTTGGTAAAGTGCGTTATTAGTGTTGTCCAAAAGTTCGGTTACGGAGATTGTTTCGAGGTCTATATTAATTTTTCTGTTGACTTTATTTCGAGTTATGTAAACACCATAGAATCCGCCAATCATTATAAGAGATTTTGCGAAGAAAAATAGTAAGAAAATTACCACTGGGATTAAGAGTCCTGTTGACAACCAGTATAATAAATTTGTTATTGCATCCATTGTTTAATTTGTTTTAAATATTTTGTTTTTAGGTTTAATTTTCGGGAATATGTATCCAATTAGGATTGTAAAGCTCCCTAAAAGCACCATTGTTCCCAACGCTTTCCACTCGACTACTGTTTCGGCATCGGAAGAATTATAGTCCGCCACAGACGAGCTTACTAATAGCCCGATGATGAGTATAGCGATGTTTAGAAGCACTTTCAACTCAAGTCGTAAGCTCTCTGATTTGACAGCCTCGCGGATAAGAAACGCGGTGATTAGTGTAATGGTAAATATAATGGCACTGTATAGAATTGCTGTTGAGAGAAAATTTGCGCCAATTCTTAGTTTAAAAAATTGGAGTTGAAAATATGCTATCCCAAATATAAATACAACTCCGGGTATAACTTTTAATATTTTGAGATATTTCTTTCTTTTGGCTTTTTCCATAAAATAGTTGTCGAGCAAGAGCACCGACATAAATATACCAGCTATTGATTCCACTGACGTAATAACAGCTATATCGACAACGAACTTTTCGCTTGCTAATAGCTCTGAGATTATCGTCAGGGGCTGTTCAATAACTAGGGGGTACATCAATAGACTAATCAAAGATGCTCCCACGGCGTATAATATTACTACCCAAGGGCGGCTCGTACTAGCCGCCTTTAAGCAAAATTTTATCATCGCTAAAACTAGAATTATTTGAATATATAACTCCATAACTATTTCTGTCTACGTCTAATAACAAACCAGGCAAAAATGGTGGTAAAAATCACACCTAGAATGTAGAATAATGTATATGTTTTCTCTGATTCGGAGGTGACTGCTTTAGCATTTTTGTTGTCTGTGCTTTTCTGCTGCTCTTTTTTCAACACCATACTTTTCTCAGCGTCAATTTCGTTGAGTTGCACCTGACGCGCTGCATCAATGTCTTTATTGTATTTATCGGCAGTTGTTTTATCAACGTTACTGGCGATAAATTCTCGCAGTTTTGCATTATCACAAATAAAGCCACTACATCCAGCCTCGTGCTTGTTTACAAAGTCAGTATGCAGTTTCGCTACGTCTTGTAGCTGCTGCTTAGTGGCCTTCCACATACCTTTGCGCGCCGATTCCATAAGTACGGCAGTCATCTCTTGAAGAGCATAAGGATTCTTTTGGGCAAACTTCTGTTCAGTGCCCAATTTGTATTCATCCTTAACGTAAACGTCGTAGTATTTATTCCAAATATGCTGGTCGATTGCAGAGGGTTTCATAGCGTTCCATCCGTAAGTATTACGAAAAACCTCAGCAAAACGCGACATAGCACTGCTTTCGCCTTTCATCATTTCGGTTATGTATTTAGGATTGAAAACAGTAGAATTACTCTCCACACCGATAGCCTCTTTTAGACCCTGCACTTTAGCACGATTACTGTTACGGAAATCGTTAAAATAGGCCGTTGGGTCGTTGCCAGTCACTTTTTGTACGGCCGCCGACAGTCCGCCCATAAACTCATAGACGTGGTCAAGACTAAGCGCCCCCCAAGTATTACTCGAGCGAGGTTGCACCACAACTTCAGTGTTCAGTAGCGCGGCTTCGAATACACCTTGGCGTATCTCACCCCACTCTTCACCACCGTTTGCAGTGTAAATAGCGCCCATATTTTCAATGTATTTGGCAGCTATCTGGTCCTGTGTATCCCAGCTATCACCCTTTTCGACCATACTCATAATTCCAGTCCCGTAGTTGCCATTAGCACCTCCAAAGACTCTTTCGCGCGAATATTTACGTGCATCAACAGGCGAGAAACCTTTTTCGAGGAGCTGCCTTTCAGCATCATCAAAACCTTTTCGCACATAATTGTTTTCCGAATCATCTTCCGCAGCCATCGCTATTGCTCTATTAATCAGCGCAAGGCGAGAAGCCGCAATGTCTCGGAGTTGTCCCGAAGTTTGAACCACCACATCAACGCGTGGTCGTCCTAGCTCTTTCATCGGGATAAGTTTCAGAGAACGTATATACCCAAACCCATCCATAAGAGGTTCAACACCAAGCAGATAGAGTATCTGGGCTATGGTAGCACCTTCGCTCGATATGAAATCGGATGACCACAGTGTGAAACTGACTTTTTTGGGATAACGTCCCTTAGCTTCCATTTCCGCCTCGATTAGGTTTTCGGCCAACCTTCGTCCTACTTTCCAAGCCTCAGGGGTTGGAGTAGTTTCGGGGTTAATGGAGTAGAAATTTTTACCCGTAGTGATAGCACTAGGATTAATAATAGGGTCGCCAGCCGAGCTCGGTTCGATATACCCACCATTGAGCGCATCAAGTAGCGCATCTTGTTCAATTTTGGTACTAGATTCTAGCTCCGTACGTATTTTCGACACTGAATAAATAGCTTCTTTTAGTGTACCGATAGCGAGTATTAACTCATCGTTATTCTCTCCCTTTTCGATGTTCACACCTACTGGTTTGGCCTTCGACATTCGCCCCATCATCGAGTTGTCCTCTTTTGTGGGTTTAGCCTTATGCTCGGGCATTTCTGCAGGTGCAACGGGGGTCACTATAAGCATACCGTTAGCATCAAAGAACTTTGGAAGCTGTTTTTTCTCAGCCGAAGCCATAGCGTTCATCATCTTTTGGCGCATTTTAATTCCGCGCTCTTTTGCTTGTGTTGTAGTTGTGTATAACGCAAGTTCTTTGGCACTAATGAGCGATTGGAATATTGGCTCTGGATTAGCTCCACCGAGCACTCTCTTAATAATCTTATCGGCCTTCGCACCATATTTGTGCGACATAAACGCTATGTTATCCATCTGCTTTGTTGTGACTCGGTTATTAGCCACATCCACCATAGCAAGTGAGTATTTAATAGGGTCGACGCTCATTAGTCGCGCGGTATTAGTTAGGTTCTCTGGCTCATACTTTTCGCCAAGGGTGTAGAGCCCGTCAGCTACTTTTTCACCATCAATTTCTTCGATATAGATATGGACTTTTTCAATTTCTTTGTCATTCAGCACCCTAGTCGAGTCAATTCCTAATGCCGATTGAATGTTAAGTTTCATCGCCATCTCTGTGATTGTCTCTCTATAACCTTGCTTTACACCACTCTCGTCAAGGTGTTCGTAGCGGTGCACTCTATCTTTAAGAATACGAAAATCGTCATACAACTCACTCTGCATAAACGGAGCCGTGAGGTGGCTAATAAGTGTTGCATAGCTACGGCGTTTGGCGATAATACCCTCCCCGATGTTGTTGATAGTATAGATATAAAAATGTGGCATATCTCCTACCAACGCATCTGTCCAATCATAGTCCGAAAGTGCAACCTGTTTGCCAGGGATAAATTCCAAACTACCGTGAGTACCAAAATGTATCATCGCATCAGCTTTAAAACCATTGCGAGTCCAAAAATACGATGCAACATAAGGATATGCCACCGCTCCATCGACACCGTGAACAATCGCTTCGGTATCTTCGCCCGTAGAGGGCAATGGCTGCGGAAGAATAGCAATATTTCCAAATTGAATACGAGCTACGGCGATATATTTTTTATTATCTTTCTCCACGCCCATATAATCACCCGGAGCCTCGCCATATTTTTCCTTCATCTGCGCAACAAGTTCGGCAGGCAGAATCTCATTTGACCATTTGTTAAATGTGTCTACATCTACCAATTCGGGGTTACCCTCTTTCAAAAATTTGTCAAAAGCTCCCCTAGCATAAGTTCCAAGAACGGAGCCTTGTTTCTGAATCATTTTCTCGAGCTCTTTTGCCGAAGTAGGTAGCCCCTGAACGTCATAACCACAGTTTTTAAGGAGGGTTAGAGTATTGTAGAGTGATTGCACACCTTCAATTTCGGCAGCTCCGACGTTGCCTTTACCGTGACCTTTATAATAATATATAGCCACTTTTTTGTCTTTATTTTGTTTGGTTTGCAGGCGAGTGAACTTTTCGACCATACTAGAGAATTTCTCCGTATGTTTGGGTATAGTATCGAAAATACTCATCCCATTACGTTCAAACTGCGCAGTCACAGCAAACGGAGCAATCGCACCATCAATTTCGGGCAAAACAACGCTCATCGAGGTCATTCCTCCAGCTGCCATTCCCTGCTTGTCTTTAAGCCATTTATCATACAGCTCACTAACCGTTACGGGCGCCATCATAGGAACATTAAGTTCTTTTAACATCTCAACCCCAGCTTCGCCACCGCCCATCAATAATCGACCGTGTGGGCGATTTATGATAAGATTTGGAGTCACCTCACGAATCATAGTGAGTTTCTTAGACCCAAAAGAGTTAATTGGATAGACATTTAGCCCTCTTTTCTCGAGAGATTCGACCATAGCAACGAGATGCTCTTCATTCGAGTTTTGCATATTGATATTACCCGAAAGAATAACAATTCGTGGCGCGCCACTCTTGTACCGACCGCTTTTTTCGTAAAAAGTTTGATACTCCTGATACGTCGCAAAAAACTCATCGTCACCAATGTGGAAGAAATAATCCGATGGTATAACAACCGGCTCGCCATAGGCTCCGTTAAATGCTATTTTTTTATCTATATTTTTTCGGATGAAATTAAACATACTCTGGTAGTTCTTGACCGAACCATTGTCCATCAATGCCGATATGTATTTAAGTTCCATATCGCCCAGTGAGTTTATTGCGGCATTGTCACTCTCCGTTGCGTAAACAGGGATGCCTTTCTCAATGGCTTTGCTAATTGCTTGTTGGTGGCGTGCGGTCATAGTCGCGCCGTGTATGCGAACCATTACAACGTCATAGTCCATAATATCCTCGACCTTATCGAGCGACACGGTTTCGATATTGACAAACGAATTATTGTTTGAACGGATAAATTTCTCGACCGTAAAGTCCGGAAAATTTAGCGTCGCAATGTTTGTCGTAGAAACGAGGCTTTTATATAGCAATCCAACTACGATAGCAATACCGATAGTTGCGACGAGCCATATTATTTGTTTTTTTCTCATAATTATCTTGTTTTTCACATAAAACATTCTCCCAAGGTTAAACCGAGGAAGAACATCTTAAAATATTATTGTGGGTATTATTATTTAGCAATTTCAGCAAATTGCATTGTTACATGTCCTGATACACCATCTGCGTTTTTGTATTTTGTGAATTCTACTTTATAGTATCTATCTCCGTTTGACGTGCAAAATGTGTATACAGGAGCTTTGCTAAATACAGGAGGCATTCCTGCACCCATAATTACAGTTTTAGCATTCGATTGTGATTCCATAAAAGGTGTAGTAGGTGCGCCCATAGCTTTAGTTTCACGAATTATATCGACCTCGAATGTTGTA
>CAMQUV010000012.1 GCA_947037995.1 uncultured Rikenellaceae bacterium | reverse complement strand
TTCTATTAGTGCTCTGCATTCTTTTGATTCGAGCGCTACGGATAAATTCACCAGGGGTGTAATCCACCTCATTTGGGTCTTTATCAATGTCAATCATAGCAGCACGACGACGCTCCTCGCGAGCCTCTTTTTCAGCATCCCAATAAACAGGTTTGTAGTTGAATTGCTTAGCTTTTTTTCTATATCCAAAGTTCATTTTACAGTAGTTTTAATCTTTATTATTATTTCCTATAAGTCTAGTTTAGAGTCTGGCCTTAATAGCTTTTGTCTGCTCTT
This sequence comes from uncultured Rikenellaceae bacterium, assembly GCA_947037995.1. Taxonomy (GTDB): domain Bacteria; phylum Bacteroidota; class Bacteroidia; order Bacteroidales; family Rikenellaceae; genus Mucinivorans. The sequence goes on along the minus strand of CAMQUV010000012.1, from coordinate 11,043 downwards.
CGAAACCAGGTTTTTCAAGCAGGGCAAACATATTTGCTTTGTAGGCCTCAACACCAGGTTGGTCGAATGGATTGACTCCAAGAGCATAACCACTCATACCGCAGGCTTTCTCAAACATATATAGCATTGCACCAATATTATAAGCGTCAATACGGTCGATTGTAAGCTCGATATTTGGTACTCCACCATCAACGTGTGCCAACATAGTTCCGATTTTAGCCTTTTCGTTAATCTCAGTTAAACTTTTGCCAGCGAGGAAGTTAAGCCCATCTAAGTTATCCTTATCGATACCAACTTTTACGCTATGCGCCGAATTTGTAACCGAGATAACTGTTTCGAACAAAGAACGCTCGCCGTCTTGTATATATTGTCCCATAGAGTGCAAATCGCACGTAAATACAACACTAGCAGGGAAGATTCCCTTGCCGCCTTTACCTTCGCTCTCACCATACAACTGTTTCCACCACTCGCCAACATTTTGCAACTTCGGCTCATAAGTAGCCAAAATTTCAATTTTCTTGCCTGCACGGTAAAGTGCCGTTCTAGCAGCAGCATATTGCATCGCCAAGTTACCCTCCATAGGCACTTGCGTACCTGTTGAACTTTCCATATTTTGTGCACCTTTGATAAGCGCGTCGATATCCACACCTGCTACTGCAAGCGGTAGTAGACCCACCGGAGTAAGTACCGAGAAACGTCCGCCCACATCATCTGGGATGACAAAAGTTTTGTAGCCCTCACCCGTAGCCAAAGTACGCAAAGCGCCTTTTGACGAGTCAGTTACAGCTACGATACGCTCAGAAGCCTCTTTCTTACCATAGCGATTCTCGATATAGCTTTTGATGATTCTGAATGCAATAGCCGGTTCCGTAGTGGTTCCCGATTTACTTATAACAATAGTAGCAACTTCGCGCCCTTCGAGCGCCTCGATAAGTTCGTGAGTGTAATCCTCCGAAAGGTTTTGTCCTGCAAAAATCACCACCGGAGCGTTTCTTTTTTTGCAAAGGTGGTCAAACGAGTTGCCTAGTGCATCAAGCACCGCTTTCGCTCCAAGATACGACCCACCGATACCGATAACTACAACTATTTCGGCTTTTTGTGCTAGTTTCGCTGCCGTTTGGTTAATCTCGTCAATCTGTAACGCCGTAATAGAGCTAGGCAGGTTTACCCATCCTAGGAAATCATTACCACTGCCCTGTCCATTGTGTAGCAGTTCGTTACATTTTTTCATTTCGCCCTCAAGCGCCGCTATCTCCGCCGCGTTCACCGCGCACTGGATATTAGTTAAATTAATTTTCATTTTATATAGAATTTATTATTGTTATTATTAATTATTAAAAATCTAAACAAGAGTATCCAGCAGATTCTCTATTTGTTTTTTTGCTTGTTTGCCTTTATAAAGTATTCCGTACATAGTCTGCATAATAGGCATATCAACAGGTTTGTCAAGTTTCTCGATTACCTTGCGAATACAAGCCGTAGCGTAATACCCTTCGGCGACCATATTCATCTCCATTTGTGCAGATTTAACCGTGTATCCCTTTCCAATCATCAGTCCAAACGTTCTATTGCGCGAGAACTGCGAGTAGCAGGTAACCAGCAAATCACCCAGATAAACCGAGTGTAGCACATTACGATCATAGGGGTAAGTTTGTTCCATAAATTGGTCCATTTCATTAACCGCATTAGCAATAAGCACCGAGATAAAGTTATCTCCATACCTCAGCGAATGGCACATACCAACCGCTATGGCATATATATTTTTAAGCATCGCCGCATACTCTACCCCATAAATGTCAGTAGAATGTTTGATTTTAATATTAGGCGACTCAAATCTCGCACCAAGCAATTTAGCCATCTCGATGTCTTTGCATACCATTGTAAGATATGAAAGTCTTTCGAGGGCGACCTCCTCAGCGTGGCAAGGTCCACTAATAATCCCAATTTGTGAGAACGGAAGCTCAAATCTTTGATTCACATATTCGGCAATAGTAACATAACCATCAGGAATAATCCCTTTGATAGATGATATAACATATTTATCAGTTAGCGGTTCGTCCAGCCCCTCCATCACCGATTGTATGAACGCCGATGGCGTTGCAAGTACCACTACCGAAGCATTTTTGACTACAAAATTAATGTCGTCCGAGACAGTAAGTTTAGAAAACGAAAAATGGACGGTTGACAGGTATCTGTTATTATTACCGTGGGCGTGGAGGTGTTCCATCACCTCAGTATTACGAACGTACCAGAAAACTCTGTTTTTGTTGTCCGTAAGAATTTTGACTAGAGCCGTAGCCCAGCTACCGTGGCCTATTACGGCAACAGGAGTTTCAGGGTCAAAGTATTGTGGTTGTATATTTGTCATAGTTCAAAAACCATTAAGAGGTTATAAATTATTTAAGTGTTTTGAGTTGTATCAAGTCGAATTGCAATAAACAATAGTATTGTAAATGCCAGTAGTGACGACCCTCCGTAGCTAATAAAGGGCAGTGGTATTCCTACCACGGGAACAAAGCCAATTGTCATCCCAATATTTATAAAAAAGTGTGTAAACAGAATAGCCGCCACCGAGTAACAATAGACTCGCGCAAAGGGTTCGTTCTGTCGTTCGCCCATTTTCATAAGTCTATATATAAGCACGACGAACAGTCCTATCACAGTAAGGGAGCCCAAAAAACCCCACTCTTCGCCAATAGTGCAGAAGATAAAATCGGTACTTTGCTCGGGCACGAAGCTAAATTTGGTTTGTGTTCCTTCGAGAAACCCTTTGCCAAGAAGACCACCCGAACCGATAGCAATTTTACTTTGATTTACATTATAGCTCCATCTTTGCGGGTCGCTATCAATGCCCAACATATCGAGTATTCGTCGTTGTTGGTGATATTGCAGCACATTATCGAACATAAAGTCAACTGCGTGAGTAAACGCAATAGCCGCAAAAATAATAACAATATAGCTCCAGACTTTTCGCATTTGAGTTTTGAAGCTCCACATTATCAAAGCGGGCATCGTCAAAGCCAATGCCGACAATAACACATAATATAAATCGATTGCCAGACCTAACAGCATATTGACAATTTCGATAGAGCAATAAAACAAAGTCAGCAGCAGAATAAACCTTGTCAAGGGCAATAATAATTTGGTGGTGACCAAGAAAAACAGTGCCAAAATGCCAATTATAATCAGCAACAATACTACCGGCTCCAAAAGGAACGATAGCACAAATAACAGTATCATAAACGCCACCAGCAGGTAGAGAGTTTTGTCAAACCCTTCTCTATATAGAATTATAAAAAACGTAAAGAAGACCAATGCCGAGCCCGTATCATTTTGCAATAGCACAATTAACACTGGGGTGAAAATAATTGCCGCTATATACACCAGCGACCTCATTTTTCGAATATCAAAGTTATACGAACTCATAAACCGAGCCAGTGCAAGCGCCGTTGTAATTTTCATAAACTCCACTGGCTGCAAACTAAATGGCCCCATAGGTAACCAAGATTTTGCACCATTTACTTCACGCCCGAACACCAAAGCGGCAATCAGCAATAATATATTAAGCCCATAAAGTGGATAAGCCGTCATATGGTAGTACTTAGAATCAGTAAACAACACCAATAGCGCCGCAACCGAACTAACGCCAATCCACAATAGTTGCATACCATATCTCTGTCCGATATCATATATAGCTTTATTGTCATCGTCATAGACCGCAGCATAAATACTCACCCACCCGACCACAACTAGCGCGACATAGATAAGGATTGTTATCCAGTCAATTTTGCTACTAAGTCCAAGGCTTGTAGAGTTATTATTATTTGTGCTATTCATTTATCTAATTACTTTTTGTCTTTCTTTTCATACATATGATAATCGATTTTTTTATTCTTAATAAAATCAATCATCCAAGGTCTTTTAATTTCACCCGTTAGGTACTGCTCCAACAAGAGCGATGCAATCGGCACTGCCGTAGATGCCCCAAATCGACCGTGTTCGATATATACTGCCATAGCTATCTTAGGATTCTCACGAGGTGCGAAGCATATAAATATAGAGTGGTCAGCGTATGAGTTTTCGGCCGTTCCTGTTTTACCACATACTTCAATCCCTGGCAACTTTGCCCCTTGGGCAGTTCCTCCTGGCAGGCTCACAGCTCTAAACATCCCTTCAACAATTGGGTCAAAGTGTTTCACATCCACCATTGTGTACTGTTTCTCGTAAAATTTACTCTCGAGAGAGTCTTGCCCCTCAATGCTTTTCACCACGTGAGGTATATGATAATACCCCCTATTAGCAACAATAGCCGCAAGGTTTGCCATTTGTAGTGGCGTTGTTCCGAGCTCTCCCTGCCCAATAGATAGCGAAATAACCGTTAGTGGATTCCATCTTCCACCATACATTTTATCATAAAATTCAGACGTAGGGACATATCCCGAGTTCTCACCAAGGAAATCCGAGCCCAGTTTACGTCCAAAGCCAAAACTCTGCACATATTCTCTCCACACATCAAAACTAGTTTGTATTTTATCGTATTTTGGGTTACTAAGTATCGCACGTGTCACATAACAAAAATAGGCATTACACGATGTCTGCGTCGCCTCAATCATATTGACCGGCGACCTATGTCCGTGGCACTTAACTCCACGACCAAACGGATATTTACCGTGACAAGCGTATTCGTCCGAAAAACTACTTACACCTTCTTGCATCCCAATCAGTCCATTAACTATTTTGAATGTTGAGCCCGGTGGGTATCGTGATTTCACAGCACGATTGAATAGCGGCCTTGTATTATCATTCGCCATTTTGGCATAATTATTTCCACGTTGTCTTCCGATAAGAAGCTCCGGATTATAGGTCGGAGAATTAGCCATCACCAAAATTTCGCCCGTAGACGGCTCAATTGCCACACAGCTTCCAATTTTGCCTTCCATCAAATGTTCAGCAAGTTCTTGGAGCGAGGCATCGAGCGTAGAAACGATAGCTTTGCCCGGCACAGCCACAGTATCATAAATCCCATCCGAATAGGAGCCCTGCGGCAGACCAAAGGCATCGACCATTTCGACCGCCACACCTTTTTCTCCTCTCAGCTGTTTTTCATAAGCCTGTTCAAGCCCACTCATCCCCACATAATCGCCGCTTTTATAATATTTATCTCTTTCGATAATACGATTGTTAACCTCACCAACATATCCCAGAAGGTTGCCAGCTATTTGTCGAGGATACGTTCTCTCGGTTCTATAAACCGTATAGAATCCTTTTAGTCTTTTTTCATCCAGCATAAACTTCACCTCCTTGGGCAACTGTTTGAACAGTGTCGAAGGTTTACGCTTAGAGTACCTACTCGCTTTTTTAAATTCTTTATGGAATTTCTCGATAGAAACATCAAGTAACTTGGCAAGTTCGAGTGTATCGAACTCCTCAACATCACGCGGTATAACCATCAAATCATAGCTATCTTTACTCTGCACAAGAAATTCACCATTGCGGTCATAGACCTCCCCACGCGGCGGAAATTGCACTTGGTTACGTAAGGTGTTATTACGAGCTAGTATCGTATAGTTACTATCAATGACTTGAATAAAAAAGAGCCCCGAGAGTAGCGTAAGTGCAGCTATAATAAGGCAGACAAGCATAATACGATGTCTGTCCCATCCGTTGTTATTAGACATCATAGCGGTTACGATTAAGTGGTAATTGCAAGAAATAGATTAGTACGGAGGTAACCACTACGCTCAGCACAATCCTTAGTATCGTGATAAAAGTATTAGCCACTCCGGCTGTTTCGAGTATGAAAAACGGTATTGCCCACAGTGTCACCATTGTTACTACGTATGATAAAAACCGAGATAGTCCCAATCGCGATGATGTAGGTGTTCCCCCATTATCAGAAATCTCACGAGAGGCAATCCACCTTAGCACTTGAGGTCTACAAAACGCCATAAATGTCATAGTGCTAGTAAGTAGCCCTGGGCTTCCCTCGATAGCATCGGCAATAACACCAAGTGAAAATGCAAGTAGTAGCAGTGCATACCCTTTGATTTGCATATCAGCAACAACAACAATCATAATATATATATACACATTGAGATATTGATTAAGCTCAAGGTGTGATATTACGAATATTTGGAGCAAAGCAAGCACCAAAAAAGTAGTTATATATGTAAATATTTTAGGCATATTATTTCAATTCTTGTTCAATAACTTTTTCTTCCAGAAGTTCGCGTTCTTTTCGTTTTTGAAGGCTCACGGCATACACATATCTCACCGCCGAGAGGTCTGAGAACAAGTCTACACAAGCCTCTACAAACACACTCTCACGAGGTTTAATAGAGTGAACGGTTCCAATTGGCATATTAGCCGGGAAGATATTAGAATATTGCGTTGTAAGTATAGTATCTCCGTTTTTCAGGTTAGCATACTTAGACATTTTGGTAAGTTTTAGTGTTCTAAAGCTATTACCATCCCACGAAATCGAGCCGGTATATTCTGTACCTTTAAGTTTTCCGCTGGTATTAAAGTTCACCGTATTAAGCACGGACGTAGCGACAGCAAAGTTGTCCGACACACTCAGCACATATCCCACAATACCGTGTCCATTAAACAAGGCCATATCTTTTACTACACCTTGGTTTTTCCCACCACTCAGGGTGATATAATTTTGCTGTTTGGTGAACGAATTTTTCACCACCTGCAGCACAATCACATCAGGGGCAAGTGTTTGAATCGTTGAGTCTGTAACGAAATCAAATTTGCTAAGTAGTTGAGAATAAAGTGCGGCATTTTCATCTCTAAGAATATCGTTTTGCGTTCTGAGTTGAAAATAGTTATAGACATTAGATATTTTAGAATCAACAAAAGTTGAAGCTTTGGCAGTATATGCCATCGTTTCAGCAGCGTGATACTCATCTTTTGTAAGGTAGGTATAGAGCGCTACCGCTTCTAGGATTAGAAACAGTAGCACAAAATGGATTTTTTTTAGAAGAAGTATGAGTTTGAGCATTGCTCTAATTTAGCATTTCAATTCGTTAAAAATATTTAGGCAGTCAAGAAAAACAGGACTGCACTAACTTAAATTTCATTATTCATTGATTCAACAATAAAACAACAAAACTATCTCATTAGGAACGAGAATTTATCACTATTTTTGAGAGCACGTCCCGTACCTCTAGCCACAGCTCTAAGCGGGTCTTCGGCAATATGGAACGGTATTCTAGTTCGTTGTTCAAATCTTTTGTCGAGCCCCCTGAGTAGCGCGCCGCCACCTGCGAGGTAAATTCCATTACGCACGATATCAGAGTAAAGTTCTGGTGGAATTTTGGCAAGTACTTTAAGAATCGCAGCATCAATTTTAGAAAGTGATTGGTCAAGTGCTTGAAAAATCTCTTTATACGACACAGCGATATTAAGTGGCAGGGCCGTAATAATATTAGGTCCACTAACTACCATATCTTCTGGTGGGTTTTCGAGTGTATCCACAGCAGCACCAACAGATATTTTGATATCTTCGGCAGTTCTTTCGCCGATATTAATATTATGTTGTGATTTCATATAGGTTTGGATATCCTCAGTAAAGACGTCCCCCGCAATATTAATAGATTCGTTACACACGATACCTCCAAGCGAGATAACAGCAACTTCAGAAGTTCCCCCACCGATATCGATAACCATATTACCTTCTGGCGCTTCGACATCGAGTCCAATACCGAGAGCGGCAGCCATTGGTTCATAAATCATAAATACTTCACGTCCACCTGCGTGTTCGGCAGAGTCTCTGACGGCTTTCACTTCAACGTTTGTAGAGCCCGAAGGGATACAAATAACCATTTTGAGTGATGGTGCGAACATTTGGTTTCTAGATTTAATCATTTTAATCATCCCTCGAATCATCATTTCGGCTGCTTCGAAGTCAGCAATAACGCCATCTCGCAGAGGTCTAATAGTTTTGATATGTTGGTGAGTACGTCCGTGCATTTCTTGCGCTTTGGTACCAATAGCTTCGATTTTGCCAGTATGCGCATTAACAGCGACGATAGATGGTTCATCGACAACGATTTTATCGTTATAAATGATAAGAGTATTTGCAGTCCCCAAATCCATTGCTAGCTCTTGTGATAGCATTGAGAATAGTCCCATTTCGTTTAGATATTTTATATGTTATTTTTACTATAATATTGAGTTAAGGTTCTATCTCACTTAGTGTTTAAAGTGTCTCATTTGCGTCATTACCATTGCGATATTATGTTTATCGCAGAACTCAACCGTATCGGCATCTCTCATCGAGCCGCCAGGTTGAACAATCGCATTAATTCCTTCGTTATGAGCAATTTCGACACAATCAGCAAACGGGAAGAACGCGTCCGAAGCCATAACAGCTCCTTTGAGTTGGAATTCGAATGATTTTGCTTTCGAGATAGCTTGCATAAGCGCATCAACTCTAGAAGTTTGTCCGATTCCGCTAGCCACCATTTGTTTATTTTTAACAAGTACAATCGCGTTAGACTTGCTATGTTTCACAATTTTGTTAGCGAACATAAGGTCTTCGAGTTGTTGTTTATCGGCAATTTTTTTAGTAGCGTTTTTGAGTTCTGTATCAATCCCACCAACTTTATCATCAATTTGTTGCACAGCGATTCCGCCAAGCACCGTTCTAACTGATTTTGGTTTTCTTGTAAACGGTTTAGTTTGAAGGATAATTCTATTCTTTTTGGTTTGCAGCACAGCCATAGCCTCATCAGAGAATTTAGGTGCGAGAATAACTTCGAAGAATATTTCATTTATTTTGAGTGCAGTTTGCTCATCAATTTCTCTATTTGCGACAAGCACTCCACCGAAAGCCGAGACAGGGTCAGCTTGCAGTGCATCATTCCACGCGTCAAGTAGGTTAGTTCGCGAAGCAACACCGCAGGCATTATTATGTTTAAGAACAGCGAATGTAGGTTCTTGGAATTCTTCGATAAGCGCGAGAGCCGCGTCGATATCGAGTAGGTTATTATACGAGATTTCTTTACCGTGTAGTTTTACAAAGCAATCCTCCATATTGCCAACAAAGGCAGCTTCTTGGTGTGGATTTTCGCCGTATCTAAGTGGCGTAACATTATCAAACGATTGTTTGAGCACGGGTATATTTTCCTCAACATTAAAGTAGTTAAATATAGCAGTATCGTAGTGTGACGAAGTGTTAAATGCTTGTGCTGCGAGGTATCTACGTTGTTCGAGAGAAGTTTGGCAGTTTTGTTTTTCGAGCAGGTCGAGTATGTAGCTATATTGTTTAACAGAGGGAACGATTGCTACATCGTTATAATTTTTGGCAGCCGCCCGGATGAGGGAGATACCACCTATATCGATTTTCTCGATAATATCTGTGTGCGGAGCACCGCTATCGAGTGTTTGTTCGAACGGATAAAGGTCAACAATAACGAGGTCGATTTGGGGTATTTGGTATTTTTCGAGGTGTTGGTTATGTGTTTGGTCGTCACGTTTTGCGAGGATTCCTCCAAAGACTTTAGGGTGAAGTGTTTTGACTCTTCCGCCAAGTATAGATGGGTAAAGTGTAAGGTCTTCGACTGCGTGGGCTTTAACACCAAGGCTTTCGATAAAGTCTTGAGTTCCGCCGGTAGAATATATTGTAACTCCGTGGCTGTCAAGAGTTTTAACAATCTTGTCGAGCCCGTCTTTGTAGAAAACTGAAATAAGTGCGCTGTTTATTTTTTTCACGTGTTTTAATTTTTAGTTGATTATGTTGTGCAAAGTTAAGAAAAAATGTGTTATTTTGCGCTATTATGAGAGAAAAAACTAATAAAATTTTTGATGCCGCTAGAAGGGGCGCAAATATAACCACAGAAGAGGCCCTAACTATCTATCAACAAGCCGATTTAGGGGAATTAATGGCTGTTGCTAACGAGCTAAAAAACAAACTACACCCAGGCAATATTGCCACATGGCAAATTGATAGAAATGTGAATATCACTAACGTCTGCGCAACGGGGTGCAAATTCTGCAATTTTCACTGCAAACCACACCAAAAAGAACTCGCATATATCACCTCAATCGAAGAGTATAAGAATAAAATCGAACTCACCCAAAAACTAGGAGGCGACCAACTACTTTTACAAGGCGGAATGAACCCAGAACTCGGACTAGAATGGTATGAAAAATTGTTTGCCGAACTTAAAACTCTCTACCCAACAATAAAATTACACTCGCTCGGAGCACCCGAAGTTGCTTACCTAGCAGACAAAGCTGGAATTGATGACAAAACGGCACTACAACGACTTGTCAAAGCAGGGCTCGAATCACTACCCGGAGCAGGCGCCGAAATCCTAAACGAAAGAGTAAGGAAAATAATCGCTCCAGCAAAATGTTCGTCACAAAGATGGCTAAGCATAATGCACGAAGCTCACAAAATGGGACTACTAACCTCTGCTACAATGATGTACGGACACGTTGAAACAGACCAAGAACGAATAGAACACCTTATCCAAATCCGTGACCTTCAGGCACGAAAACCGAAGGGCACGATCGGATTTAAAGCATTTATTCCGTGGGCTTTTCAAAGCAAAGGCACCAGGCTAGAACAAGAGGGAGTTCGCGCAGAAAATAATACTAGCGAATACCTTAGATTGATTGCCATATCGAGAATTGTGCTCAATAATATAGAAAACATACAGGCCTCGTGGCTAACTATGGGGGTCGATGCTGGAATGATGGCGCTGCACGCTGGGGCGAACGATATGGGCTCAATTATGATTGAGGAAAATGTAGTCAGCTCTGCCGGAGCGCAAAACAAACTGCTCTCTGCCGAAAATATGCAAGAAGCAATCAAAACAGCAGGTTTCATACCTCACAGAAGGAATCAAGCATACGAAATTCTAGACTAAGAAAAATATTCGCAACCCTTCGGGGGGTAACCGGAATAAGCACAGGCTTTCACTCACACCAACCAAAACTAAATAACTGGCAATTATCAACCTAACGCGACCAAACCGCCACCCAAAACAACATAATGCTAATTGCGAATCTTTGATTTGCATCAGT
>CAMQUV010000011.1 GCA_947037995.1 uncultured Rikenellaceae bacterium | reverse complement strand
GGATTGCTGTCGCTGACTTGTTCAGCGGCGGCGGGGGGAATCCGCCGCTGAGGGTCAATTGCCAATTGTTTGCGAGACAAAGCCTGTGGATACCCCCGACAGGCAAATTTCAAGTGGCGTTGCCACCGAGCCTCCGCAAGAGGAAAAGCTCGAGTGCCGTTGGCACCTTTGGGTCGCAGGGGGGTCAGAGACCCCTTTTAATTGCCTGTCGGCTTTGAAAATTGTAATTGGTTTTGGATTTCGAAGGCCTGTTGGGGGTGTTCTATTAGAACATCTCCGGCTGGGGAAGGCCTTCGATATTCTTAGCTTCGCCTATGCCACCGAGTCTATACCAATTTATTATGGAATGCCGACAGGCAATTAAAAGGCGTCCCTTACATCCCGACAGGCGAAATTCGTATGGCGCGTTGCCACAGGCGGCAGCCATAATATGTTTGGGTTTTTTGGTATATTTAGGCAGAGTGATTTACAAAGAAAAATCGCAATACTTAGCAATGATATATTGCGAGGTATTGCGATTGTGTATATGTTGAGGGGGTGGATTAAATTTCCTCTTCTCTTTTCATATTAGTCACATAGATAGCTTTTTGTTTAGCGAGTCTATTTTTGACAGAAGGTTTAGTAAAGAATTGTCTAGCTCTAAGTTGTTTAACTGCGCCAGTTTTTTCGTATTTACGTTTAAATTTTTTAAGGGCTCTTTCGATAGGTTCTCCCTCTTTGATTTGCATTATAATCATAATGGTATGTTTTTTTTGTATTGTTTAAGAATAGTGTTGGGATATAATTATTTTCTGTTTTGTTTTTTTTGATGCTCGTTTGATATCCCGTTCAATTCGAAGCATAGGTAGGGAGCGAGGCGTATAGCTTCGCTGGGTAGTAATATGTTCTTTTCGGATAAATCCTTAAGTTTAAAAATCCCCCCTTTCGAGTTTAAATAATTAGCAATTCTTTTGTGCACCGAGGGCCCTCCGTAGGGGTGGGTCGCGATGCTTTGGGGGGCAAAGTTAATAAAAATTTTACTTATACAAGTGGAATCGGTGTAAAAAATGGGGGAAATTGATGAAAAAAGTGATTTATGGATGCCGCGGACCTCGAGAAGCTGCTCGACAGACACATAGCCACCCAATTTGTCACGATAATCAACTATACGACCAGACAAAACACTCCCAATGCCATAAACACTCTTTAACTCGGTAGTATCCGCACGGTTTAGCTCAATTTTACGCACCCTTCGCGGTGTGAATTTTGGCTTTCGCACGATTTTTGCGATTGGGATAGGTGTGTAGCTAGCGTAGAGCGAATCGGCTTGGCGTGTGAGGGTTGTAGGGAAGCCCGACGCGAAGTTATTTGGCGTAATTATTGAGCACACTAAGTGGTAACCCCCATAAAAGGCCAGAATGATTACTATAAATGCCAGCACCAAAGGGCTGTTAAATTTCTGCTTTTGCACTTTTTTTGCTATCTTTGAATCTCTAAATATATGATAATAAATATGAAAAACAAAATACTTAAACTCAAAGAGGAGCTCTCGGTAGTGATTCTGGCGCACTATTACACTACACCAGAGGTGCAGGATATAGCTGATTTTGTGGGAGATAGCCTCGCACTTTCTGAAAAAGCAGCCACCACTGACGCGAAAATCATTCTTTTTGCAGGAGTACATTTTATGGCAGAAACTGCGAAAATCCTTTCGCCCGAGAAAACTGTAATCATACCAGACCTCGATGCTGGATGCTCGCTCGCTGATAGCTGCCCAGCTGATAAATTCGCCAAATTCCTCGAAAAATACCCAACACATACTGTTATTTCATACGTTAATACCACAGCGGAAGTTAAGGCGCTGACCGATATTGTGGTCACCTCGTCAAACGCGGTGCAAATTGTTGACAGCCTTCCCAAAGATGAGAAAGTTGTCTTCGGACCCGACAGAAACCTCGGGCGATACGTTGCCGAGAAAACAGGACGCCCCGATATGGTTATATGGGACGGAGCGTGCCACGTGCACCAACGTTTCTCGCTCGAGAAAATCATTGAACTCAAAAAACAATACCCCAACTCAAAATTGCTCGCACACCCCGAATGCCCACAGCCAGTAGTTATTGTGGCGGACTATGTCGGCTCAACAGCGGCGCTGCTCAAGGCCTCGAAAGAGGATGGAGCTAACGAATTTATTGTGGCCACCGAAAGCGGTATTATATATGAAATGCAAAAGGCATCGCCCGGCAAGACATTTATACCAGCGCCGCCCGACGATAGCGACTGTGGTTGCAACGACTGCTCGTTTATGAAACTCAATACACTAGCAAAAATTGCGAAAGCGCTCGAAACGCTATCTCCCGAAGTTACGCTGCCCAAAGAAATTGCCCTCAAAGCAGAAAAACCTATCAAAAGAATGCTCGAAATCTCGAGAGAACTCAAGATAATATAAATATCATATCAGTAGAAAAATGGCTATTATTAGACTCACCAAAGAATTTAAGTTTGAAACGGCACACGCCCTAGACAACTATGACGGACTGTGCAAACATATACACGGACACTCCTATAAACTTTTTATTACGGTGGCGGGAGAACCCTGCAAAGACTCGAGCAACCCTAAACTAGGAATGGTGATGGACTTCGGAGAGCTGAAAAAAATTGTTAATACGGGAATTGTTGACCCGCTCGACCACGCACTGCTGCTACGAGACACTGAGCAGAATAGAGCGCTGGCGGAGAGCAAAGACGAGAAATTCTATAAAACTACACTCGTGCCCTATCAACCTACCTGCGAAAATATGATTACTGCAATGGTCGAACTGCTGCACAAGGAGCTACCCTCGAAAGTTACGCTCAAAGAGGTAACACTCTATGAAACAGCATCGTCTAAGGCCGCCTGGAGAGTAGAAGACCAAGCGTAAAGCCGCTGACCGCCGACACTTATAAGAACCTATTTAGCCAACTCACACACTATTTTATTACTTGATGAAAAAATTATTTCTAATTGACGCTTACGCGCTTATTTTCCGCTTTTATTACGCTTTCATACGCACTCCGATGCGCTCACCTGATGGCGATAATGTCTCGGCGGTATTTGGTTTCATAAAGTATATAAACGATATTATAAAGAAAGAAAAACCCGATATGCTCGGCGTAGCTTTCGACCTTCACGGGGGCAATTTCAGAAACCAAATCTATCCGCTCTATAAAGCTAATAGAGATGCTACACCCGAAGATATAATCAAATCTACCCCGCTTATTAAAGAGTATCTGAGGGCAATGAATATACCCATACTCGAGATGCAGAACTACGAGGCGGATGATGTTATAGGCACGCTCTCGCATATAGCTGCCGAAAAAGGAGGCCTCGAGGTTTTTATGGTAACTCCCGATAAAGACTACGCGCAGCTTGTGCGCGAAAATGTATATATGTATAAACCTGCCAAACGAGACGGAGAGGTGGAAATTGTTAACACTCAAGCCGTTTGCGATATGTTTGGCATTAAACACCCCAAACAAGTAATTGATATACTCGCAATCTGGGGAGATGCCTCGGATAATATCCCGGGGGTAAGTGGTATTGGCGAAAAAGGAGCCTCGAAACTCGTGGGAGAGTGGGGCGAGGTCGAAAATATTATTGCGAATATTGACAACCTACCGACAAACAAACAGAAGGAATATATCATACGCGACAAAGAGCAAATGCTCCTGTCGAAAAAACTTGCTACGATAGAACTCAATGTACCTATAGAGCTGAATGAAAGCGAATTGACCCTCAGCGAACCAAACCAAGAAACGCTAAATCAATTGTATGTTAAGCTGGGATTTAGGAGCTTCTTGTCACACGTCGTGACGGTCATCGAACCGCCTAAAACACCGCTAAAACCCAAAACGCTGAATATGCAACCATCGCTTTTTGATTTTGGTGACACAGCAACTCCAACACAAACCAATAACATCCCCGAAGAGACGCCTAAAGTTGCTGATACACAAATTATTACCACCGAAAATAGCGACTTCGTCTATCCCACTGCCTACGAGAATATACATACCGTCGAGCATAACTACCAAACGGTTGACTCAGAACATATTATAGAGAAATTAATCGAGGAGATACTCTCTACCAACATATTTGCCTTCGATACCGAGACAACGTCCGTAGAGCCTATGAGGGCGAAAACCGTAGGGCTATCTATCTCGACAGCAGAGCATTCGGCATACTGGATTCCGTTTGATAAAATTTATTTCGACAGACTTAAACCGCTTTTCGAAAATCCGGCGATAGCCAAGATTGGGCATAATATTAAATATGATATTATGATATTGAAAAACGAGGGGATTAATGTCAAAGGAAAACTGTGGGATACGATGATTCTACACTATATTCTCAACCCCGAGGGACGGCACTCTATGGACCACCTTTCGGCCGAATTACTGAGATACGAACCCGTACATATCGAGGAATTGATAGGCAAAGGTGTCAACCAGAAAACTATGGATATGATTGACCCTCAAAGAGTTGCGCAATACGGAGCAGAAGATGCCGATGTTACAATGCGCCTTTTCAACCACCTGCTCCCCGAGGTTCAGAAATTGGCTATAAGCGAACTTTATGACGATATCGAAGAGCCACTTATCGATGTGCTGGTAGAAATGGAACGAAACGGAGTGGCTATTGATGTACAACAACTGCAATCGTCTCGCAAACAACTAGTTAGCACAGCGCTCGAGATTGAAAAATATATAACCGAACTGGCAGGTGGTATGCCAATAAACCCTAGCTCTCCCAAGCAACTGGGCGAATTTCTGTTCGACAACCTAAAGGTCAACCCGAAGGCGAAACGTACCAAAACTGGCGCCTACAAAACTGACGAGGAGACCCTACAAGCAATCTCGGCTAACCACCCCGTTATTGAGAAAATCTTGGCCTATCGAAGCATTAAAAAACTGCTTTCAAGCTATATCGACGCACTACCAGCTCTTGTGAATCCTAAAACAGGACTCATACATACATCTTACAATCAAGCCGTTACAGCAACGGGGAGACTTAGCTCGACTGCTCCAAACTTGCAGAATATTCCGATTCGCGACGATAATGGCAAGGAGATTCGCCGTTCGTTTGTGGCGTCGAAGAAAGGTTGGAAAATTGTCGCGGCCGATTATTCGCAGATTGAGTTGCGCATAATGGCGCACCTGGCTAATGACAAGAATATGATTGAGGCGTTTAACTCGGGCGAGGATATACATACATCTACTGCTGCTACAATCGCAGGGAAATCGCCGAGCGAAGTGACCGAAAGTGAGCGTAGACAGGCTAAGACAGCTAACTTTGGTATTATTTATGGAATCTCGGCTTTCGGGCTTTCCTCTAGGTTGGGAATACCCACTAAAGAGGCTAAAGAGCTGATTGACAACTACTTTATCCATTTTCCTGACGTTAAGAAATATATGGATACGATTGTTGAAAAAGCAAGAGAACAGGGCTACGTTGAGACTATTTTTGGTCGCAGGCGCTACCTCAAAGATATAGTCTCGAGCAACGGGACAGTGCGTTCTTTTGCCGAGCGCAACGCCGTTAACGCTCCGATACAGGGAAGCGCGGCGGATATAATGAAAATAGCTATGCGAAATGTTTTTAACGCGTTGATGTCAGAAGGGTTTGAAGCCCGAATGTTGTTACAGGTGCACGATGAGATTGTCTTTGAGGCGCCTGAGAACGAAATCGAAAAATTGACTGAAATGGTTAAGCGCGAGATGATGAGAGCAGCAAAACTCGTTGTTCCGTTGATTACCGAAGTTGGAGTGGGTGACAACTGGCTCGAAGCTCATTAGTACGCACAGAACATATCAATATTTTTACTATATTTGCAAATTAACCTTATTACGAACGACTAAATTACCCCTTAATGAAAAAAATAATCGCGTTTACATTTCTTACACTCTTACTCCTTGCAAGCCCTGTTGCCACGGCGATAGCGCAAACAAATCAGGAAGTCGAAGGATTTATAATCAGCACTAACAAACCTCCTCAGTCCGAAGGTGAATACAGTGGTGTGACTGTGTCTAACGGAGCTATTGGAGTAGTTGGGTCTAGCGAAATTCTGCGATGCAAGGAAGTTGTAATTGCCGGAACATTCGACCGCGAACACCTCGGAGGTGTGAGCCGCGTAGTTCGAGGAGCACACGCAACCGACCTTTTCATCACAATAGACGGAAAACAGATAAACAACACAAACTGCACGCAATGGAGCCAAACGCTCGATATGAAACAAGCGGAGCTAGTAACTACGGGCACTCTTGCTGGGATTGCCTCAGTGCGCCATAGCCAAATCGCGCTTAGGCAGCACCCAAATATGGCTATGGGAGTGGTTGAAATAACTGCTCAAAAAGACTGTCAAATTGAGGTGTCGACCGATGTAATTATCCCAATCGAAAACCACATTGGGGTCCAAAAGTCAAAAAGACTGCAAGACGCCGCCCACCATATGCCTGTGTATAGCACTGAGGCGCTGAGCCGTACAAAGATGCACACTATAACGTCGGCTAGTGGGTTTGTTTTTGAGGATGACAAAATCAGTCAAGAAAAAGATATTAAGGGCACTGAAAAAGGGCTTGGATTTAGTTATACCCTTAAAAAAGGTGACACGCTACGTTTTGGAATTGTGGGGGCTTGGGGAACGAGCAATGAGTTCTACGAGCCACTAAACGAGAGTGAAAGAATGGCTGTTTACGCGATTAGGAGTGGGCTCAACGAGATACTCGATAAGCACCGTCAGGAGTGGGCGAAACTTTGGCAGAGTGACATTATTATCGAGGGCTCTACGGAAGACCAACTGGACGTGCGCTTGGCAATGTATAGCTTATATAGCTTTGCGCGTAGTGGCTCACGCGAGTCGATAGCGCCGATGGGGCTATCGACGTCGACAGGATATAATGGGCACATTTTTTGGGACTCCGAACTATGGATGTTTCCGCCGCTACTTGTGCTCAATAACGAGATAGCGCGCTCGATGGTTGACTATAGAACAGACAGGCTTCACAAAGCAACGCAGCGTGCAAAAATGTTTGGCTACAAAGGGGCTATGTTCCCGTGGGAGTCGGACGATAGTGGCGAAGAGGCAACGCCAACGTGGTGCCTGACTGGTACGTTCGAGCACCATATTACGGCAGATATAGCTATAGCTTTTTGGGACTATTATCGTGTAACAAAAAACATAGATTGGTTGAAAAAAGAGGGATACGAGGTAATTAAAAATGTGGGGGATTTCTGGGCTTCGCGTGCTACAAAAAACCAAGATGGAAGCTACTCGATAGTGAACGTGATTGGGGCTAATGAGTATGCGCCAAACGTTACGGACAATGCGTTTACGAATGGAGCGGCAAAAACGGCACTTGAAATTGCAGCCAAAGCGGCTGAACTAGTGGGTGCGAAACCTGACCCTCAGTGGGCTACCATAGCTAATGGGCTGACTTTTACGAACAAAGATGGCGTTACGCTAGAACATTCTACATATAATGGTGAGATGATTAAGCAGGCGGATGTCAATCTTTTGAGCTATCCGCTGAACGTGATTACGGACAAAGGGCAGATTGAGCGAGATTTGAAATACTACCAAGAAAAGATTGACCCAGTGAATGGACCTGCGATGGGCGCCTCAATCCTTGCGATACTAAATGCGCAGATGGGTAATAAAGAGCTGGCTTATAAGCTGTTCAAAAAAAGCTATATGCCAAATAGAAGAGAGCCTTTCGGGGTACTTTCGGAGTCACCAGCATCGAACAATCCTTACTTTGCTACTGGAGCAGGGGGGATGTTACAGGCTGTTATCAATGGTTTTCTGGGACTCAGAATCACCGACCAAGGGGTGGAGCAAGTTGCACCGATGTTGCCCAAACAATGGAAAAGTGTTACTATCACGGGAGTAGGGCCAAACCACGAAAAATTTACAGTGAACAAATAATACAACTAAATACTAATTACAAATAACTAACTAAACAAACACTAATGAAAAAATTACTTTTATTTTCTGCCGTCCTATTGGGCTCGCTAAGTGTCCAGCAGGCTTCGGCTCAGGACTTTACCGAGTGGCACGACGCTTCGGTCAACCAAATCAACCGAGCGCCGATGCACGCTAACTACTTTGCGTTTCAGACTGCCGATGAGGCAAAATCTTTAGACAAAAAGAGCTCAGAAAACTATATGTCGCTACACGGTATGTGGAAATTCAATTGGGTGAAAGACGCAAACCAACGCCCGACTGACTTCTTTAAAAAGGATTTCAATGCAAAAAGCTGGGATAATATGATGGTACCAGGAATCTGGGAAATGAATGGATACGGCGACGCTGTATATATCAACCCGGGGTTCGCGTGGAGCTCGGTGCAACGTGTCAAACCAGTAGAAATACCAACGGTTGAAAACAACGTTGGCTCGTATGTAAAAGACGTGGTTATTCCAGAAAACTGGGATGGTAAAGACATTAAAATTCACTTTGGCTCGGTTACATCAAACATCTATCTTTGGGTGAATGGTGAATTTGTGGGTTACAGCGAAGATAGCAAATTGGGCACGGAGTTCGATTTGACTAAATATCTTAAAACTGGTAAAAACCGCATTGCGTTCCAGGTTTTCCGTTGGTCAGATGGCTCGTTCCTAGAGGACCAAGATTTCTTCCGACTCTCGGGAGTGGCACGTGAGGTGTATCTATATGCTCGCGAAGAGGCACAAATCGAAGATATTACGATAACTACGGACCTTGACAAACAATTTCGCAATGCAATCCTTAATGTAAAAGCGGAACTAGTAGGCGCGGCTTCAAAAGTTGTTTTCGAACTCAAAGATGGTGACAAAACAGTTGTTTCACAGACAGTTACGCCTGAAAACGGACTAGCTGAAATGTCACAATCGGTTAAAAATCCTAAAAAATGGTCGGCCGAAGCACCTAATCTATATACTCTATATGCAACAATTTATGATGCACAGGGAAATGTAAGTGAGGTTATCCCACAAAGAGTTGGGTTTAGAAACATCGAAATCAAAAATTCTCAAGTTCTAGTAAACGGACAACCAGTACTTTTCAAGGGTGCTAACCGCCACGAACTAGACCCTGACGGAGGTTACGAAGTATCAAAAGAGCGTATGTTGCAAGACATTTTTATGTTTAAATCAAACAATCTGAATGCAGTGCGTACGTCACACTATCCTAACGACCCGCTTTGGCTTGACCTTTGCGACCAATATGGACTGTATGTTGTTGACGAAGCTAATATTGAGTCGCACGGTATGTATTATGGTAAAGAATCGCTGGCAAAAGACTCAAGATTTGAGCTTGCGCACGTTGAGCGTACTACGCGTATGATTGAGCGTGACAAAAACCACCCTTCAGTAATTTTCTGGTCGATGGGTAACGAAGCCGGACACGGTGACAACTTCCGCAAAACGTACGACATAATGAAAAAAATGGACGCTACTCGCCCTGTACAATATGAAAGAGCTATATATGAAGACAAATCGGCACACTCTGATATCTTCTGCCCTATGTATGCGCGCTATGACCAAGTGGAAAAATATGGTAACGGCGAAGAGCTAAAACTACCATATATCCAGTGTGAATATGCTCACGCTATGGGTAACTCTATGGGAGGATTCAAAGAATATTGGGACCTTTATCGTAAATATCCAAACCTTCAGGGAGGATTTATCTGGGATTTCGTTGACCAATCAATGAGAGATTACAGAAACGGAAATATGATTTACACATACGGAGGGGATTATGGTCACTACACTGTGGATGATAACAACTTCTGCTCGAATGGACTTATTTCGCCAGACCGTATCGAAAATCCTCATATGAGTGAGGTGAACTACATTCTGCAAAATATTCACACCAAACTTGTGAATCCAGAAAAAGGAATTATATCTATATATAATGAGAACTTCTTTGAATCGCTGCACAATATTAGACTTGTCTGGACTATCGAAGAAGAGGGACGACCTATCAAAACAGGCGTTATCAACTCGCTAAATGTGCTCGCACAACAAACTAAAAACATTACTCTTCCTGAGTTCAAAATACCGCAAACAGGTAAAGAGCTAACGCTTAATGTTAGCTACCTGCTTAAAAATGCTGCAGGAATCGTTCCGGCTAACCATAAAGTGGCTTACGAACAGTTTATCCTACAACCATATACGCAGTTTACAGCTCAAGTTGGAAACGCCTCTGGAGAACTTGAAATCAGACCTAATACGCGTGCCGTTATGGTGATGGGCGAAAATTTCCACGCCTACTTTAGCAGATGGACTGGACTTATGACTGACTTTATCGTTGACGGACGTTCAATGATGAAAGAAGGATTCTCGCTTAGACCTTCGTTCTGGAGAGCTCCTATCGATAATGACTTTGGTGCTAATCGTCAAAATCAATTCCGTAGCTGGCTCAACCCAGAGATGAAAACCAAAAAAGTGGAAGCCAAAAAAGATGGCAATAATATTGTTGTTAATACTGAATTTTCGCTCCCTAAACTGTTTGCAACACTCACTATTGACTATACAATCAACCCTGCTGGGGAAATTGCTGTTAGCCAAAAAATGACTGTCGATACTACTAAAGAAAAAATGCCGCACCTTTATAGATTCGGTATGGAACTTACTATGCCACAGATATATGACAATCTAACTTTCTATGGTAATGGTCCATTTGAAAATTATATTGATAGAAATCACGCATCGAAAATTTCTCTTTATAACCAAAAAGTAGACGACCAATACTACCCTTATATCAGACCACAAGAGAGCGGTAACCATACCGAACTTAGATGGATGAAAGTTACGTCGCTTGCGGGTAATGGTATTGAGTTCAAATCAGACAAAGCATTTGAGGGCTCGGCTCTAAATTATCTAACTAAAGACCTGGATAGTGGTGTCGATAAATCGGTACACGCTCACTCGGGCGAACTTGTGAAAAGAGAACTTACGAATATTCATATCGACTCTCGCCAAATGGGACTCGGATGTATCGACTCGTGGGGTACTTGGCCGCTCGATGAGTACCAAATGCCTTATGGAGATTATTCTCTAAACTTTGTTATTAAACCAGTTGTGAGAAACAAGTAATAATAACTTATAATCTATATTTAAAATCCCCCTCTTAGTTTCGGCTGAGAGGGGGATTTTTGTATGTCAAACCTGAGAATAGAAATACGAAGTGCACTAATATACAGTCGGTGGCAACGCCACTTGAAGGTTGCCTGCCGGCATACCAGAACTAATATTATAGGCGAAGCCTATCAGTAGCGGCCTCCCCCAGCCGCAGCAGAATTTTCGAGGGAAATTACATCGTCAGCAATCCGCCGTGGCCAAATAGCAAATTGGCATAGGCGAAGCCAAGAATATCGAAGGCCTCCCCAAAAACTCGTGTG
>CAMQUV010000010.1 GCA_947037995.1 uncultured Rikenellaceae bacterium | reverse complement strand
TTTATTATTGAAAATGGTATTTTGTATGATAAAGGCAAAACAATTATTTTGTCAACATTCGAAGATTATCTACCAGATTCTGTCATAATACCCAATACGGTGACTTTTATCGGTGATTGTGCATTTCTGGGCTGTAAATCATTGACTCACATCTCGATTCCAAACTCAGTGATTTCGATTGGAACTGATGCATTTTCGAGATGTAGTTCATTAACGAAAATAACAATCCCAAACTCAGTCACCTCAATTGGTGAGGGGGCATTTTACGGATGTTATAATTTAAATCCTGAAGGAATTTCCTTAGGTGAGAATTTTATTATTGAAAATGGCATTTTGTATGATAAAGGCAAAACAATTATTCTGTCAGCGTTCAAAGAGCAGCTACCAGATTCTGTCATAATCCCCAACACGGTGACTTTTATTAGCAGTAAGGCATTCTCGGATTGTGAGTCGTTGACCAAAATATCAATCCCGAATTCTGTGACTTCTATCGGTTATTTGGCATTTTTGAACTGTGAATCATTGACTACTATTTCAATTTCTGAGAAGAGCCCAATATCCTGGGAGTTGAAAAAGGAGTATAGGGGCAAAGTAAAGGTTCAGTAGCTTTTTAAACATCTCAACAATCTAAACCGTAAATAAAAAGCATCCTTAATAGAGGCTTTGATTCGCACGGATTCCGCAAAGAACAAGCCAGCACGCACTAAAGATATGAAAAACATAATTCTAACACAATAGCATAATTTAGTAATATAAACCTATCTTTGTAGTGTAATAAACACAAGGATTTAACGGTGAATCACACTTGTTTTATTGCACAAAACACAAATAGCAACAGTCAAAAAATGGAAGTTCGCTTTTTTGTTCAAGATTTATTTCTACCTTTGTGGAGTCCTAGCGATAGGACAAACATATCTGAACACGAAAGCGTTTAGCATTATTCTCGATATTAAATCTGGTACATTTATTGAAGAGAGAATAAGCCGACCTCATTCACGTTATATACTTTACGGTATAAGCGTGGACTGTTGCTTATTTTTATCTTCAAGGTCCATACCAGAACCTAATATCTAAAAATATTGTTAGCAGTTCCACGCTTTCTTCTTTTTATACAAAACCCGCCCCAGTAGGAACATAAGGCATACAAAAACTTATTTTACTATGAAAAAAAAACAATTTTTAATGGTGGCTTTAAGCCTACTAGTGTTCGTGTCGTGTTCAAAAAACGATGACGAATATCCACAAGAGAAACAGGTTAGTAATATTACTACAACTACACATGAGTTTAATTCTGTCTCAACTCTTTTTTTTGAATATGACAAGAAAGGACGTGTTGTAAAATCAAGGTACGGCAGTGAGGATGAGGAATACAACTACAACTATGATGATAATGTTATTACAGAGACCTATACTTCCGGCTCATATTCAAATGTAACGACATATCATTTAAACAAAGGCATTATAACACACGCAACAGGAGATTACGATGGTGTTTATACTTATAGTGCCAAAAACGAATTACTTAATTACTCTAATGGCGATGGAGTGCCTTTTACATATACCTGGAAAAATGGGAATATTATAACACAAGGAGAGGGCGATTATATTCGTAGTTATACATACTCTACAATGGAGAATCAAATTATTGGGATTCATTATTTTGCAGAGAATATTCCTGATAACATATTATTTAACTTTGGTTACTTTGGAGCAAAAAATAAAAATCTACCTACAAGTAAGAAAAGTAGTTCTGAAAAGATTGAATATGAATATGAGTTTGATGAAGATGGATATGTTACAAAAATGCAGACATACGTAACATATGACCAGACTCAAAAGAGGAAATTGACTAGCACACAAACTATAGAGTACAAATAGTATCCTACAAAAGGAATCGTTTTCAAGTAGAAATATCTTAACCTGTATCTGTAAATTTAGATACACTGAACTAAAATCAATCACCTATTTCCTACGACATAAGTCAACTAGAGCACCATGGTTAAGTGGTGCTCTTTTTTGTTCATATTACCCAAAAAACAAATTTATTAAACCAGTAGATAGAACTGCATATAACTAAATGACACACAAGTTGTTATCCCTAATCAATTTTCGACAATCCCACCAACAAAAACCTTTTTTTACAGGGATTAAGGATAGACGATTAGTTTAAACTTGACAGCAACCACATCCTTTGCAAGGCGAAATCGAGGGATTCAAACCCCGTCAATAGCTCAAATGTATGCAGGTCAGCCTAAATTCCTAGCACCTTACTAGTTTATTACTAAACACCTTTTTATGTAATAAACTAGTATGGTGCTTTTTTTGTGCGCTTATATCGCGCCACGCCTCGCCCGAAATAAAAGCATAGTGTTAACATTTGTTATTGCCCAGCGGAAAACTATCCCATAGTTTTGCATAAAATTATAACAATGAAAAATCTAAAACAAAAAAATGTCCTCATTACCGGAGGAGCTTCTGGTATAGGCAAAATTATGGCGAGAATTATGCTCGAGAAAAATGCTAATGTAATAATCTGGGATGTCAATGAATCAAATATCAAAAACACCGTAAATGAATTGTGCAAAATTGGAAATATCTACGGCTGTTGCGTAGATGTAACGAACACAGAGCAAATAAATAATGCTAAATGTGAGGTCGAGAAAAATGTCGGACAAGTCGATGTGCTGATAAATAATGCTGGCATAGTGGTCGGGAAATATTTTACAGAGCACTCAATCGCGGATATACAAAACGTTCTCAATGTTAATACTAACGCACCAATGTACGTAACGCTAGCGTTTCTCGAGGGTATGGTAACTCGGAATTCAGGTCATATTTGCAATATTGCATCGTCCGCAGGTTTCATTACAAATCCCAAAATGTCGGTCTATGCAGCGAGTAAATGGGCGGTTATAGGGTGGTCGGATAGCCTTAGGTTGGAGATGAAACAAATGAAAAAAGATGTAAATATCACCACTATTATGCCTTACTATATTAACACAGGTATGTTTGATGGAATTAAATCTACAATCCCAATACTTGACCCCGAAAAAACGGCAGCAATTATTATCCGCGCCATCGAGCGCAACGTTAAAATGCGCTCAATATCGCGAAGTCTCTACTTTTTCGCCCGTTTTGCTCAAGCTGTATTCCCAATTGCAGTAATTGACTATGTTGCCGGAAATATATTAGGAATTTATAAAACAATGGATAACTTTGTAGGAAGAAAATAATAGCTATGAAAAACAAAATCATTGAAACCATCAATGGGCAAAGAAAATTCTTTCGCTCAGGAGAGACTAAGGGTCTTAAATTTAGAATCGAACAGCTCACAAGGTTGAAAAAATCGATTATAGCTAAGCAACACCAAATAGAGAGTGCACTGTGGGAAGACCTGCATAAATCTGCCGAGGAGGTCTATTTGACAGAAATTAGTGTTGTAATGCAAGAAATCGACAACCACATCAACCACCTGAAAAAGTGGAGCAAACCACGAAAAGTTAAAACTCCTTTACACCTGTTCCCCTCAAAAAGTAATATTGTTTGCGAACCATTGGGTGTCGCATTAATCATTGCACCGTGGAATTATCCTTTTCAGTTGACAATCAACCCCCTAATTGGCGCAATATCGGCCGGATGCTGCGCTATGCTCAAGCCATCGCCCAACGCAAAAGCTACGGCAACACTCATCGAACAGATGATTAAAGAGCTCTACAACTCTAATTATATCGACATTGTGCTGGGCGGAAGAGAGGTAAACACAATACTGCTCGAACAAAAATTTGACATAATATTTTTTACGGGAAGCACAGCACTGGGCAAGATTGTCAGTAAGGCAGCAGCCGAGAATCTTACACCTCTGATTCTGGAGCTTGGGGGCAAAAGCCCTTGTATTGTTGATGCGGATGCAAATTTAGATGTTGCAGCAAAACGCATTGCGTGGGGGAAATTTATAAATGCCGGGCAGACCTGCATAGCGCCCGACTACCTATTCGTACACAAAAATGTTAAAGACGAACTCTTGAAAAAGATTAAATCGGCCATAAACAATATGTATGGAGACAACCCTGTTCAAAGTCGATTTTACCCTCGCATTGTTAGCCCCGAGGCTGTGAATAGACTCAAAGAATTGATGAACGAAGGGGACATTTATTGTGGCGGTGAGATTAATGAAAACGACAAGTATATCGCACCGACCATTATCGACAATATACGACCTGATTCGGCGATAATGCAAAATGAAATTTTTGGCCCTATTTTACCTGTAATGACATTTGATAAAATCGAGGAAGTGGTTGATTATCTGAGCAATAGAGCCAAGCCGCTTGCCCTATACTACTTTGGAAATAATGGGTCGGATATTATTAATAAAACTACTTCGGGAGGCGCCTGTATAAACGACACATTGATGCACATAGCCAATCATCACATACCTTTCGGGGGTGTTGGCGATAGTGGAATGGGGAAATATCACGGACGAGAGAGTTTCTTGGTTTTCAGCAACCAGCGAGGAGTTGTTCGCACGGCTGTGTGGCTAGATTTGCCGTTTAAATATGCCCCTTATAAATATTTCAAATTTCTTAAACGTATATTATAGTAATGAGTTCTATCAACGATAATTTGCGCGAATTAATATCTGAGTACATTGAGCTCAACGATGCGGAGTGGCAACATTTCTCGTCGAAGCTGAGGTGTAAAGAGGTTCGTAAGAACGAGATAGTAATGTCGGAGGGTTCACTTGCAACCGATATTTATTTTGTGGCTAGTGGGATTATGCGCACCTATTTCACTAATGAAAGTGGCGAGGAGAAGACTTTTCATTTTTCGATTGAGAATACGTTTGCGGCTGACTATGAGAGTTTTCTGAATGGTACGCAGTCAAAATATTCTATTCAGGCGTTGGAGCCAACTCAATTGGTTTTAATGTCGGCCGAAACTCTGCGTGATGCTTATAAGACTCTGCGCGAGGGTCAGAAATTGGGTCGTATTATAGCCGAAAAATACTTTTTCCTTTGGAGTGATGTAATTCAGGACATCTATATGCTTGCCCCTCTGGCTCGCTATGAAAATATGAAGCGCAAGTTTCCCGGGATACTCCAGCGAGTTACGCAGCATTACATCGCGTCATACCTAAATATTACTCCGGTTCATTTGAGTCGTTTGAAACGTACTAAACTATAGCATTTTCGCCTTATTATTAATCCCCCCAATCTTTTTTTCCGAGGGATAAATATGGTATATTTCATTATTATGGTTCTAAGAACGAATCTATTTTAGAAATATTGCATCTTTTAGCAATTTTAAAGTTGTTTTTTTTGGTTATGAATTTTTTATTATCTAAATTTGACTAGAATTGATTACCCTTAAAACAACTATTAAATGGAAGATTTCTCAACTATTATCGACTGGTCAAGGGCGCATTTTGCTATGACCGCAATCGTTCACTGGTGTTTCGTACCCCTCACCCTGGGGCTCGCATTCATTATAGCTATTCTCGAAACTCAGTACGTTAGAACTGGAAACGAGGCATACAAAAAAATCGCCAAATTTTGGATGAAAATCTTTGGTGCCAACTTCGTTATTGGCGCGGCTACTGGCCTAGTGCTCGAATTTGAATTCGGAAACCTTTGGAGCAATTACTCCTATTTCGTGGGTGACCTATTTGGTGCACCACTCGCTATCGAAGGTATTATGGCGTTCTTTCTCGAATCAACGTTTATTGCCGTTATGCTCTTCGGATGGAACAAGGTAGGCAAAAAGTTTCACCTCACAGCAACTTGGCTCACAGCCTTTGGAGCCTGCCTCTCAGCGCTGTGGATACTCGTGGCTAACGCCTGGATGCAAGCACCCGTTGGGATGGAATTCAATCCGCTTACAGCAAGAAACGAAATGACCGATTTCTGGGCTATCGTGTTCTCACCCGTTGCAATTAATAAATATTTCCATACCGTAACGTCCTGCTTCGTGCTTGGCGCCGTGTTCGTGGCAGGAGTTTGTAGCTGGTACCTGCTCAAAAAACGCGAAGTCGAACTAGCGATGAAATCTATGAAAGTCGCGGCGGTCTTTGGGCTTTTCTCGGCGCTCGCTTGCGCATATACAGGCGACGGCTCAGCCAAACAAGTCGCACGTGTGCAACCTATGAAACTGGCTGCTATCGAAAATATACAAGATGGCTCGACCCACGCTCCGTTCTCTATTGTGCCCGGAATCGAAGTACCATCAATGCTCTCTATTATGTCGTATGGCGACTCAGAAGCGTTCGTTGCTGGGATTAATGACTTTAAAAACGGAAATGCCGAACAAGGTATATTGTCGTTCGAAGAGAAAAAAGTGCGCGGAACTATCGCTAAAACTCTTTTTGCAGAGTTTCAAGAAGCTAAGAAAATCGACGATACTACGAAAATGGCCGAAATAGCGGCGGTGTTTAAAAACCCTGAATTTCAGAAAAATAATTATGCCTATTTTGGATATAGTTACCTCGAATCTCCTGAAGATATAGTGCCGCCTGTGGCGCTAAACTATTGGATGTTTAGAGCTATGGCATACCTCGGGGGATGGTTCCTACTGCTGTTTAGCGTTACGCTGTTCCTTATGAAAAAAGGAAAACTCGAAAGCAATAAACTGTGGTTACGCATATCGCTGTGGACTATTCCTACCGCCTATCTTGCCTCGAATGCCGGATGGGTAGTGGCTGAAGTAGGCCGACAACCGTGGACTATTCAAGACATATTGCCCGTGCAGGCTGCTATATCGAACGTCGGACTGCATACGGTGCAGGGGACATTCATTGCCTTCGCAATACTTTTTGTCGTACTGCTTACAGCAGACGCGATAGTGCTTACTAAAATTATTAAAAAAGGACTAAAATAATGACACACACAGACTTACAAACATATTGGTGGCTTATTATTAGCCTCCTGGGAGCGCTACTGGTCTTCCTAATGATGATTCAAGGCGCGCAAGTTCTTATGCACTGCCTCAAACGTCGTAACCCACAATGGAGCGAACTTATATTCACTACCATTTCGCATAAATGGGAACTAACGTTTACTACGCTCGTGACTTTCGGCGGAGCATTCTTTGCCTCATTCCCTCTTTTTTATTCAACATCGTTCTCCGGAGCCTTTTATGTGTGGATACTGCTGCTGCTCACCTTTGTACTGCAGGCTGCCGCCTATGGACTAAGGAATAGAGAAGGTAATTTCCTGGGCAAAAATACGTATGATGTATTCTTGCTGCTTAACGGAATCCTTGCCCCGCTACTAGTTGGAGTGGCTGTGGGAACGTTCTTTTATGGGGCGAACTTTACTGTCAATTTCTCGAATATTGCCCTCGATGCCCAAAATGCTACTATATCTTCGTGGTCTAATCCTTGGTATGGCCTCGAAGCACTCACCTCAATCCCCTGCGTTGTGCTTGGGCTTGCCGTAATGACGCTTACACAAACTCTTGGTGCACAGTTTATTGCAAACAGAGTGGCGGATAATGAGCTCAAAGAGCGCGCCGAAAAATGGTTTAGATACCCAGCAACTGCTTTTGTAGTGCTTTTTGTCACGTTTTTAGTAGGGCTGCTGCTCAAAGATGGTTTTGCAGTCGATGCCAAAGGAGATGTGTTTATGGAACCGTATAAGTATCTGACTAATTTTATCGAAATGCCACTTATTGCAGTTCTGTTTTTGGTTGGCGTGCTGTTAGTTCTGTTCGGTATTTTTATGACGTGGGTAAAGAAATCACGCAAAGCAATATGGTTTAGCGGAGCAGGAACAGTATTGGCTGTCACAACGTTGTTGTTGGTAGCTGGATATAATAATACGGCCTTTTACCCTTCGGCTTCAGATTTGCAGAGCTCGCTGACGATTGCTAACAGTAGCTCTTCTGAGTTCACACTGCGCGTTATGAGTTACGCCTCGCTAATGATACCGTTTGTTGTGGCATATATCTGGTTTGTGTGGCGCGCTATGACACGCAAACAAACCTCGCAAAAAGAGGTAGACGATTCTAGCGAATTATATTAATAGCTCGACAACGGATATTTCCTCATAGAGATTTCGTCATAGACCTAACGTAATAAAATAAAAAGCAGCACCTCTCTTATAGCGGTGCTGCTTTTTTGATTTAGTACAGTTTAGTCTATCTTGTCGCCCAATAATTCTACAACTAGTTTTTCAGAAATGACTCTTCTGCGATAGTTGTTGTCGATGAATGATATGGCCTCTCTATTATCCTGTTCAGCCGATTTTTGGAGCCACACATACGCATTGTCTTCGCTTTTCGTTACTCCGTATCCGTGATGATAAAAGCACCCAAGACGATACTGTGCTTGGCTATTGTCTTGTTTTGCCGATTTCAGGCACAATTTAAAGGCTTCGGCATCGTTCTTCTTCACACCTAGACCTTCGTGATAACAGGACGCTAAGAGTAGTTGCGCTGTTGAATTTCCTTTTTTAGCCGATTTACGCCACCAATATATGCTTTTGGCTACATTTATCTCATCCCCATAACCCGAACGATAGTACAGACCTAAGTGTAATTGCGCTTGGGCGTCACCTTGTTTAGCTGCTTTGACAAACAATTCAAGGGCTTTGGCTTCATTCCCTTCGACTCCGTAGCCGTAGTAATAACTGATTCCAGATTCTAGTTGCGCCTTGACATAGCCCTGCTCAGCCGCTTTTAGGAACCAGTGGCCAGCCGTTTCATTATTAAGTATCACACCATCACCATTTTTATAACACATCCCCACAGCGTATTGCGCCTCCGCGTGCCCTTGTTTGGCAGCTTTTAGCAGCCATTTAAGGGCTGTGGGCAACTCCATTTTAACGCCTTTGCCGTCACGATAACAGATTCCTACAATATATTGGTCATCTTTCAAACCCTGTTTGGCTGCATTCAGATGAGTCTTAAATGGTTCGAACGGATGCAACATAACACCTTTACCATCGCGCGAATAAAGCGATATGTATTGTAACGCAGTGATATTTCCTTGTCGCGCTGCCATTAGAAACCAGTCGAAACTTTTGTGAAAATCACTCTCAGCAAGTTCTTCTGTGCTAAAATGGAGTGCTACTTTTAATTGCGCCTTAGCATTTCCTTGTTCGGCAGCTTTCAAGTACCATATAAGTGCTTTTTCTTTATTCCTAATGATACCGTCGCCATAGCAATAACAGTTTGCGACCTTCATTTGCGCCTCGACATCTCCTTTTTCAGCAGCTTCCAAATGAAGATTAAAGGCATCGTCACCACCTTCGGGGATAGATAGTCCTATGTGCTTATAGACGGCTAAACATACTACCGCTTCGTGGACTCCCTGTTTAGCTGCTTTGAGCAACCAATGCATAGCTTTGGGTATATCAGTATCAACCCCAATTCCACCATTATAGCAGAACCCTACTTGAAATTGCGCCTTAGCATCACCTTGCTGTGCCAACTTTAATTGCTCCTCAAATTCTTGGGCATAAACGCTCGGGATAATAAATAGTAGTATTAGAAATAATAGTTTTTTCATAGTAAAATATGCTTTATGAGTTTTCTACCGAGAGCCCCTATCAGGCTCTAAGATTTGACAAAGATAGATATAAAATCCTAAACTAAGCTTTGATATGATTTACATAGGAGCAGCCTACCCTACCTTAAACAAGGCGTTGTTTCTCCAAGTCGTTTAAGTCACATTATCAATTCACAATCGGCACTAGTTTTATTATGTAGCATCCGCCATTATTGTTTGGCAATGATGCCATAAACAGCTATATTTGCAATTCAACACCATTCACAACCCCAGCCCTTAATAATCTACAATAAAACACCTTTAAATCTTAGATAAATGAACAAAATTGCACTACTAATTCTCTTTTTATTGATGCCACTTACTGGCTTTGCCCAACAATCAAAACAACAAATAGCACCAAAAACCGAATCAAAATCTACGCAAGAAATGAGCTCGCCGCGTCAATTCTTTGACAATCTCAAGAAACACGCTGGTAAAGCCTACGAAGGGACCGTAACTACTGGCGCGCGTGAGGGCGACGGATTTAGCGACCAAAAATTAGTGCTGCACGTACGCTCGTGCGAAGAAAACCGTATTAGAATACCTTTTTTTGTTGGTCAAAACAAATCGAGAACCTGGGTGCTAACCCTCGAAAATGACCGAATACTCCTAAAACACGACCATCGACACGCCGACGGTTCTCACGACAAAGTGACAATGTACGGCGGCTGGACTGCTAATACGGGCACGCCAAATATGCAAATGTTTCCAGCAGACCAATTCACCTGCGACCTCATCGCTCACGGCATATTTAACGTGTGGTGGATTACTATCGACGACAAAACTTACACATATAACCTACAACGAGTCGGCTCTCCTAGAGTTTTCTCCGTTACGTTCGACCTAACCAAACAGGTCGAGGTCCCATCAGCACCGTGGGGCTGGGAAGACTAATACACAGCAGTGACAAATCATACACCTAAAACACTAGACCCTAGATAATTACAGCTTGAATCTAAACCAAATTTATGACTAAACTAGGGACCGACAAAATAGGGGCGCTGCTCCTAAAATTTGCCATACCAGCTATTATTGCGCAGGTTGTTAATCTATTATATAACATAATCGACCGCGTTTTTATTGGCCGAATGGACGATGGTGAGATGGCTATAGCTGGCGTTGGAGTGACGTTCCCAATTATCATACTCATCGGTGCATTTAGTATGATGTTCGGTATGGGCGGCGCGCCAAGATGCTCGATTAAACTCGGAGCCAACGACAAAGATGGTGCCGAAGAGGTTATGACTGCCAGCTTTACAATGTTGGTGGTTGTCGGCGTAATCATAACTGTTTTGTTTTCGATTTTCTCCGAACCAATTTTATTCCTTTTTGGTGCAAGTGAGGCTACAATAAATTATGCTACGGATTATCTCGACATATACCTCCTCGGCACAGTTTTTTCGCTGATTGCCATCGGAATGAACCCCTTTATAAATTCCCAAGGGTTCGCCAAAACAAGTATGGCAACCATACTTATCGGGGCGATTATTAATATTACACTCGACCCAATTTTCATATTTACACTCGATATGGGCGTCAAAGGAGCAGCCTACGCAACCGTAATATCGCAGGCAGTATCGGCTATTTGGGTGATACTATTTCTTAGGCTACAAACTGGGGCGCTCAAACTTCGAAAACGATTTTTAATCCCATCGTGGGATGTTATTTGGAGTATAATTTCACTTGGTATAGCGCCATTTGTAATGCAAAGCACCGAGGCGCTGGTACTAATCTCGCTAAATACTCAGCTGCTGAGATATGGTGGAGATTTGGCGGTTGGGTCAATGACAATTCTAACCTCGCTTTTCCAAATAGCCACAATGCCTTTGCAGGGTATTTCGCAAGGGTTGCAACCGATTGTAAGTTATAATTTTGGTTCGGGCGACCTGCGCAGAGTGCGGCGATGTATCAGGCTGGCGCTACTATCGGGGGGGAGCTATATTTTTATTCTGTGCACAACTTTGCTACTGTTTCCGAGAGCGTTCGTAGGTATATTTACAACTGATAGTCAGTTGATAGATATGACGGCAAGGTTTATTCCTATATATTTCTTTGGGGTTTATCTATTTGGGTTACAGATAATATGCCAACAGGTTTTTGTGTCATTAGGTCAGGCTAAAATCTCGTTATTCATAGCAATTCTTCGAAAAGTTGAGATCGGAAGAGCACACGTCTGAACTCCAGTCACCG
>CAMQUV010000009.1 GCA_947037995.1 uncultured Rikenellaceae bacterium | reverse complement strand
CATCCTACTACAAATATGATGGTGCAAATGATTCTACGCGCAAACCTTAATGACAAAAAAGGGCTGGATATGGGTAGCGGAACCGCTGTACTAGCGATACTTGCCGCACAATGTGGGGCGCAACATATCGACGCAGTTGATATCGACGAATGGGCTTACAATAACGCCGTCGAAAATATCACTGTCAATAATACGCAAAATCAAATAACACCCATACTTGGTGATGCTACCGCTATTGCAGGCAATTCATACCAGTTTATCCTAGCGAATATCAATCGCAATATTCTGCTCAATGATATGGATAAATATGTCGCAACACTGCAACCTAATGGGACGTTGATTGTTAGCGGAATACTCAACGGTGATGTCGAAATCATCACTAAATGCGCCACCCAGTTAGGACTCAAACCTACACACCAAATCGACCTTGAGGGCTGGAGCTCCATTGAATTCACATTGTGCTAACCCACAAAATAAATTAGATAGAAATAATGCTAAAGCTCCGAGCACTCGAGACCACTGACTTAGACACGCTCTACCAATGGGAAAACGACACTTCTCTATGGGATGTGAATGGATATACGACGCCTTTTTCAAAGGAGGCTCTAGGGCAATTCATCGAAGCCTCGAGCCGAGCCGAAAGCATATTCTCGACCCGCCAATTGCGCCAAATAATAGAGCTTAACGAACAAGCTATCGGCTGTGTTGACCTGTTTGAATTCGACCCTCGTCACAAACGTGCAGGGGTTGGCATACTCATCTACGACCGTTCAAACCGAGGCAAGGGATACGCAAAAATGGCACTTTCGCAAACGGTGGAGTATGCTCAAAATATTCTTGGGATAGACAATATTTGGGCGCACGTCCCCACAACTAATATCGCTTCTGTAAAACTGTTTGAAAACAGTGGTTTCGTACACACTGGCACAATGATGCAGTGGCAACGATTTGGCAATCAAGTATTTGACGTAGCTATATACCAAAAGATAAACAAATAAATTACAATCTATTTAGTTCTTTAAAGTCACTGTTATGAGTTGTGCTTTTCTTACGACCGAAACGATAGGATACGTTCAATTTCACTTGTCGTGACTCGCCACGACCCCAATTCTGGAGCTGCAAACCGTCGAATGAACTGTAACTGTCCCAACGAGTTGTCGCAAACACATCAGTCATCGCAAGGTTTATTCGCCAACTGTTTTTAGCAAAACTCTTACCAATACCAACATCAACAGTTCCCGAAGATTTGAGCCATTCATTAGACCCTCCAAGTCGACGTGTTGCATAAGAACCCTTTAACTCAATAGTGAATCCAAGAGGCAACCTAAAGTTATTCTGCATACTGAAAATACCAGCGAATCCCGATAAGTTGAACTTACGGTTCTCGTCAAAAGCAATATCATTCTGAACATAATAACCAATGGCATTAAGACTCATATCCCACCAAGCAAATGGCTTATCTGAGGCGTCAAAAATGGATTTCCCTTCCAGTACGACAGCTCATCGAGCAAGTACTCAAAAGGGTTTAGGTCTTGATATGCTGGGCGTTCTATTCTACTTCCGTAGTTTAGCGACAGGCTATTTTTTTCGTTGATTTGATAGTTTACGCCTAACGATGGGAATAGGTTAAAGTAATTTCGGAGGTTGGTATTCTCGTCTTGCCCTGTCACATTTTGAAGCCGCCCATCAGAAAATGTATACTCCCCACGCACTCCTGCTTCGATAGAAACCTTCGAGCCAATATCGTGTGAATAGAGAAGGTATGCAGCAGCTACTTGCTCTTTATAGAGGAAGTCGTTTGACTCTGACTCTGATATTACATCTACGTCATCACGAAGGACGTCACCATCAGGGTTTGTGTATCTGTTTGGCTGAAGGTTGCTCGACCCGCCGTCATAGCGTGCATAATTGACATCAAAAGTATAGCTTTCTGAATCTTTTGGTTTGTATGTGTAGTACACATTCGCTCCATAGCGGTTGCCCTGTTGTGCATATTAGTCATTTTGAGCGGTAAGTATTTGCTCTAGCGTTCCAGTTTTAGAGTCGGTGATTTGGGTCACAGTGCTTGTTAGCCCAGGGCCAAAAAGTGTGTTCACATCAAGGCGACCACCAATAGTACTCTTTTTATTAGGCGGTATTCTAGGTTTACGTTTCCAGCAATAGTATTACGCATATCGGTATCATCGGTAGTGCTAGCATAGGTATTATCACCTTGCACACGGTGCATTCCATAATAGTAATTGTAGTCGCCAATCGCATGGCTATAATTAGCCGTGAGGGTCAGTTTGTTATGGTTGTAACTAAGTGAGATTTCGGTATTTTGGCGTAGGTTATCCCAGTAAGAGACCCCGCTTCCGATAGACATAAAAAATCCATCGGCACGCCTACGATCCATATTAATGTTTATGATTCCTGCCGAGCCTTGGGCATCATACTGTGCCGAGGGGTTACTTATAACCTCGACTGTCCCGACTGCCGAGGCAGGTGTTGCGCTAAGCAGACTCACTATCTCATCTTTTTGCATATATGTATGTCTGCCGTTTATTGTAACAAGCACTCCACTTTGTCCAGCCATACTTATATTATCTTCTCCATCAACAAGTATTCCTGGGGTAGATTTCAGCACCTCAAGTGCTGAACTTCAAGCAAGAGTAGTACTATTTTTTGGGCTATATATTAGTTTTCCTCCTTCAATTTTTATAGAGGGGCTTTGTCTTTGCCCAACAACAACCACCTCTTCTATCGTGATTCCCGAACTAATAAGTGTTATATCATCAACGACTAATTCTTGGGTGACTTTGATTTCCTCGCTAACGTAACCATTATACCCAAGGTATGTCACAAATAATTTCACTGTCATAGGCTTGCTCAGTGCGATTAGGAATTTGCCATTAACATCAGCCGCATCCTGCTGTATAAGCATTCCTGTGGTCGGGTTTAGCACGGAGACAAATGCTTCGGCAACGGGTTTTCCTTTGTCATCAATTATATTTCCCGCTATCGAATGCTGCGTTGGCAGTTGTTGCGCAAAAGTGCAAAAAGAGGACAATACTATAATAAGTAGGGTTGAAAATATTTGTTTAGTTATATTGATTTTAATGGTATAATTCCTTACAAAACATACATTCTTAATTTATCACAACTCCACCGAGTATAATTTTTTCGATGTGATTTTCCCCGTAGCTATACGGAATTAGGTCGAGTGTCGCGCCACTTTTGAGTATAGAAAGGTTAGCGCGTTTACCCACAGCAATAGAGCCGTGTGTAGCGCCCAAGCCCATAGCATAAGCCGAGTTAAGTGTAGCAGCAGTTAGAGCTTCAACTGGGAGCAGTTTTGCACGAATAACACCGAGCGCCATCATAAATTGCATATTACCACAGGGAGAGCTACCAGGGTTATAGTCCGACGCGATTGCAACGGGCAGCCCTTCATTAATCATTTTACGCACAGGCGAAAACGGTATGCCGAGGAAGAACGATGCACCGGGCAGAGCTGTTGGCATAGTCGTTGTGTTTTTCAGGGCATTTATAGCCTCTTGGTCCATTTGTTCGAGGTGGTCGACAGATAGTGCGCCATTTTTAACACCCACTTGCACACCTCCAGAAACAGCTAATTCATTAGCGTGAATCTTTCCGGGAAGCGCGTATTTAGCAGCGGCCTCCAATATTTTTTCAGTTTCTTGCGTGGTAAAGAATCCTTTATCGCAAAAAACGTCAACGAAATCGGCAAGCCCTTCCGCCGCAACTGCAGGAATCATTTGTTCACATATCATATTGACATAGTCGCCTTGTCGGCCTGCATATTCGCGTCCAACGGCGTGAGCTCCGAGCAGTGTGGTACGAATTGTAACGGGTAAATCTTGTTGCAACCTCCGCGCAACACGGAGCATTTTCATCTCCATATCTACTGATAGTCCGTATCCACTTTTAATTTCGAGCGCACCAGTACCAGTTTTCATAACTCCGATAATACGCTGATAAGCAGACTTATATAGTTCATCTTCGGAAGTATTAGCCAGCACATCGGCCGAATTAAGGATACCTCCCCCTCGTTTGGCAATCTCTTCATAGGTGAGCCCTTTAACACGGTCAATAAATTCAGTTTCGCGAGTAGTGGGATAGATGATATGGGTATGCGAGTCACAGAACGATGGCAGGACAACTTTGCCTTGCGCATCTATAATTGGAGCGTCAGGGGGGATTTTCCCGATGGCAGACATCTCACCAAACGAGGCTATATTTCCACCTTCTATAACGATATAAGCATTATTTATCACAGGATTTTGCGCCATATCTTGTCCCGAAAGTTTATGGTGAGGCGTAACTCCGTAGAGCGCCGAAATATTTGTAATTACAAGCATTTATACTCTCTAATAAAATTAATACTCTTATCAATCAGTGTGTACATCACAGTGTCGTGGTCGATAAATGGTACTTGTTTGCGATACTCTTGAACAAGTTTTTCGATTACCGGTGAAGATTTTGCAGGGCGCTGAAACTCGAGAGCTTGCGCGGCATTGAATAGTTCAATCGCAAGTACTCTCTCCGTATTGAGAACAACTTTGGCAAGTTTCGTTGCAGCGTTTGCCCCCATCGAAACGTGGTCTTCTTGTCCTTGCGAACTTTCGATTGAATCTACCGAAGCCGGTGTACACAGCTGTTTACTTTGGCTCACGATAGATGCCGAGGTGTATTGTGGAATCATAAATCCGCTATTTAATCCTGGTTTAGCAACTAGAAACATAGGTAGTCCACGTTTGCCGCTAAGAAGTTGGTTTACGCGTTGACAGGATATGCTACCTAATTCTGCTATGGCAATAGCGAGGA
Source organism: uncultured Rikenellaceae bacterium (assembly GCA_947037995.1). Lineage (GTDB taxonomy): Bacteria > Bacteroidota > Bacteroidia > Bacteroidales > Rikenellaceae > Mucinivorans. The sequence continues at coordinate 9,156 of CAMQUV010000009.1, read as the reverse complement.
AATCGTACGATATAGCTAGTGGTTGCCCGTGAAAATTTCCGGCAGAGATGATTTTATCTTCATCAACAATAACGTTGGGGTTATCGGTGACACTATTCATTTCAATTTCAACGACTGAAGCAACATAATTGATAGCATCTTTTGATGCGCCGTGCACTTGGGGCACACATCTGAACGAGTATGGGTCTTGCACGTGTTCTTTTTTACGTGAAGCGATTTGGCTGTCTTTGAGAATTTCAAGGATACGTGCTGCGGTATCAACTTGCCCTTTATGGGGTCTAAGTTTATGAACGGCAGGGTCAAATGGTTCAATACGACCATCGAATGCTTCGAGCGAAAGTGCGGCCATCGTATCGGCTGTACGCGCCAATCTTTTGGCAACAATCACACTATAAACACCCCAAGCACACATAAATTGCGTACCATTGAGCAGTGCGAGCCCCTCTTTTGATTGCAGCTCGATAGGGCTCCAGCCCAGTTCGGTCACTATATCGGACGTTTGCGTACGCACACCGTTATAGTAGACCTCGCCCAGCCCAAGTAGCGGAAGGCTCATATGGGCCAGCGGCGAAAGGTCACCCGATGCTCCGAGGGAGCCTTGTTGGTAAATAACGGGGAGAATATTTTTATTAAACATCTCGACAAGTCGCTCAACAGTACATAGTTGCACGCCAGAGCTTCCGTATGAGAGGGCATTAATTTTCAGCAACAATATGAGTTTCACTACCATTTCGGGTACAAGTTCGCCCGTTCCACACGAGTGCGAGACTACCAAATTATACTGTAATTGCGACAAATCTTCCTTGGAGATTGATATATTACAAAGCGAGCCAAAGCCAGTAGAGACGCCATATATAGGCTCTTTTTGTCCCTCCATTTTACGATTAAGATACTCGCGACAGGCATTGATTTTTGTCACCGCCTCGTTTGATAGCGATATTGTCCAATGGTTGTCAATTATCTTTTCGATAACTTCAAATGTAAGGTATGATTGGGGTGAAATTTCGTAATTCATAGGGTTCTATTTTAAGGGGATATTTTCGTAATTAGTTAAGAGTCGTAGGTTTATTTAAGTAGATTTTCATCAACAATTGATGGCATAGTGACAACCAGCCCAGGCGTTCTGTCCATCTCGCGTTTGATAGCCCAAATCGCACTTTCATTTCGTGCCCAGCTTCTACGCGCGATACCGTTGTTAACGTCCCAAAGCAGCATATCTTCGATATGTCGTTTCGAGTCATCAGAGCCATCAATCAGCATACCGAATCCACCGTTTACAACCTCGCCCCATCCTACTCCACCGCCATTATGTAGCGATACCCAAGTAGCTCCACGGAAACTGTCACCCACAAAATTGTGCACTGCCATATCCGCCGTGAATTGCGAGCCATCATAGATATTCGAAGTTTCACGATAGGGAGAATCTGTCCCCGAGACATCGTGATGGTCACGACCAAGCACAATTGGAGCAGAAATTTCGCCCGATTTTATAGCCTCGTTAAACGCCCTTGCAATCTCAGTCCGACCAAGACTATCGGCATAAAGTATGCGAGCTTTAGAGCCTACGACAAGTCTATTTTCGGCAGCCGTCTCAATCCAATGAAGGTTGTCCATAATTTGATTTTTAATCTCCTGTGGTGCATTTTTAGCCATCTCGCGCAGCACATTAGCAGCGATAACATCAGTTTTACTAAGGTCTTCATCAGTTCCCGAAGCACAGACCCATCTAAAAGGTCCGAATCCGTAGTCAAAGAATAGCGGCCCCATAATATCTTGCACATAAGAGGGATAGATAAAGGTTCCATCGGGTTTGGTTATAGGTGCACCAGCGCGGGACGCTTCGAGCAAAAACGCGTTGCCATAGTCGAAGAAATACATTCCTTTTTCAACCAATTTAGCGATTGCAGCGGCGTGGCGTTGCAAAGTTTTTTGAACTTCCACCTTAAATTTATCTGGTTCGTGCGCCATCATATCGTTGCTTTGTTCGAGCGTATATCCGACAGGATAATAGCCTCCGGCCCACGGATTATGAAGCGATGTTTGGTCGCTACCGAGGTCGACTTCGATGCCTTCTGCCGCAAATTTCTCCCACAAATCCACAATATTTCCGTTATAAGCAATCGAGCTAACAATCTCCATAGCAATACATTGGCGCACACGCGCCACGAGATAATCGAGGTCTTCGAAGACTTCGTCAACCCACCCTTGGTCAAAACGTTTAAGTATAGCTTTTCGGTTTACCTCAGCCACAACTGTCAGCACGTCCGATATAACGCCTGCTTTTGGCTGGGCGCCACTCATACCACCTAATCCACTAGTAACAAACAGTTTAGCACCACCTTTGCGTCGCGCTGCGTTCATAATAGTAATCGTTGTTCCGTGAACAATTCCTTGCGGGCCGATATACATATAAGAGCCAGCTGTCATTTGTCCATATTGCGAGACACCGAGAGCATTCATACGTTCCCAATCATCTGGTTTTGAGTAATTCGGGATAACCATACCGTTTGTAACTACAACTCTAGGTGCATCTTTATGCGATGGAAATAGTCCCATCGGGTGCCCTGAATACATTACAAGTGTTTGATTATCAGTCATTTGTGATAGATATTTCATAGCAAGGCGATATTGCGCCCAATTTTGAAACACGGCGCCATTTCCACCATAGGTAATAAGTTCGGCAGGATGTTGCGCCACAGCCGAGTCGAGGTTATTTTGAATCATCAGCATAATCGCCGCCGCCTGTCTAGACTGCGCGGGATAATCGCTAATGGGTCGAGCATAAATAGGGTGATTCGGGCGAAGTCTATACATATAAATACGTCCGAATGTGTTTAGCTCGTCCTTAAATTCTTCGATAAGTTGCTCGTGTTGCTCGTTAGGAAAATATCGCAGAGCATTTTTCAATGCCAATATTTTCTCGTCATCGTTCAATATTTGCTTACGAATTGGGGCGTGGTTCTCGCTAACGTCAAGTTCTTTTTTCGCAGGTAATACCGCTGGTATCCCCTCCTGAATCTCTTGGGCGAATGTCATTTCGATACTCATTATATCTTTAAATTTTACTATTTACAATTTCTATTATTTCGTTCTCATTAGAACAGGCTTGCTGCGCTATCTGCCCTGCTTGAGTCAAGATTTCTTCGGCAACAGCACGGTCTTTCAACCCTGCAGCATTGATTTTCACATTAAGATATGCCCCCAAAATAGCAGAGCGCGTAGCAAGTGCCCCTACCCCAGCATCGCTGACAGAATTAGGGTTTCCGTGTTGCGCCATTGCACTTAGTAGAGGGAAAATTTCAGCCGAAACTTTCATCGTCTCGAGCGGTATTTGCGTAGCATAAAGCGTAGCAGCTTGTATGGCAGCAGTGCGTATCGCTTTTTCGGTATCATTAGATTTGGGCAGCGAGAAAGCGTCCATAATTTTATTAAAAGAGGCAGTGTCCTCATCAACTAACACCAATAATCGTTGCATCAGCGCCACGCCATTATCAGCGTAATCAGAGAAATTACGCCATTGGCTATCCCACCCAGCCTTATGGCTACTAAGGTTAGCAACCATCGCCCCGAGAGCCGCTCCGAGCGCGCCCATATAAGCGGCAATAGAACCACCTCCGGGTGCAGGGCTTTCAGAGGCAGTCTCCTCGGCAAAGCCTTTGCAGGTCATATCTACAAGTTTCTTAACTTCCTTATCCTCAATTAAATACTCAATAACTTTTTCGCCAGCATTAAACTCACCCAAATCAGACAGCCCCATCGAGTGCGAGGCGATTCTGATTAGTTCAGCATCACTTACTCCCGTAGAACGTTCTTGTTTATGCAAGAAATAACGCCCCGAATCGGTAAGCACTTTTAGGGGAACTAGCCCCACAATTTCTGTTCCAGTCACACGCATTCCACGTTGCATAGCCGACGCAGAAACAGCCTCAAATGCTTGATAGAGTGAAGTTTGTGACACGTTAGTAATATTCATCGAAACTTGTGCAACAGCATACTCCTCGATATACCACCCAATAGCCTTACAGCCCTTAAGTAGTCCTGGTACGTTAATTTTCTCGCCCGATTTCTTACCTCCCTCAATTCTTATCCAAAGTCCATCAGCATTGAGTTTCCACTCGCCTTTATCTAGTGTACGCCCTTTCTCGCGCACATCAAAAGCCACAGCATTAGCCCTGCGAGTAGAGGTAGTATTAAGATTAAAATTCACCGCCACAAGAAAATCACGCGCTCCCACAATTGTAGCGCCACTTCGTGCTGCCTGCTCGGTATAACAAGCTGCCCCAAAATCAGGTGCCCACGCAGGGTCTACAAGTTTATTTGGTAGAGCCTCGTACTCGCCGCTTCTCACCGTAGCGAGATTTTGACGCTCTGGTTTCTGCGCCGCTGCCTCATAACAATATGTTGGAATAGACAGTTCGTCAGCGATTCTTTTGGCCAAATCACGTGCCATTGCCGCAGCCTCCTCGAGCGTGATACCACTGACTGGTACAAGCGGAAGAACATCAGTGGCACCCATACGCGGGTGCTCGCCTTTATGCGTTGTCATATCAATCAACTCAGCAGCTTTTTTGACCGCCCTGAACGCTGCCTCAACAACATCTTCAGGCTCTCCGACAAAAGTCACAACCGTTCTATTGGTCGCTTTGCCCGGGTCGACGTTTAACAACTGAACACCGTCTACCGACTCGATTTGCGCAGTTATCTGATTAATTATATTCATATTGCTCCCCTCAGAAAAGTTAGGGACACACTCTAAAAGTCTACGTGAGTTTTTCATAATAAAATAGTATTATTAAAGTTAATTATTTGATTTTCTTAGGGTTACTAAACACCTCCATCACGGGTCTACCTATCCAAACCTGTGGTCGGTCAGCTCCCAAAACGGCCGCTACGGTCGGAGCCGTATCAAACACCATTGTACTTCCTTTGATTTGGCCACCCTCGACAATTCCAGGGCCAGCAATTGCAAATGGCACCTGCATCTCAGCCATAGTTTTTCCGCCGTGACCTTTGTTTAGACCACCGTGGTCTGACACATATAAAATCACAGTTTTGTCGAACATACCAGCGTCCTTCACTGCCTGAACAACTAAGCCTGCAAGAGAATCAACCTTACTGGCCATATCCCTGTAATCATCCGTTCGCCAGCCCTCTCTATGCCCCGCTCCATCAGGCTCGGCAAAATAAAAGAACGATAACTTTGGTTGATATTTTAAATACTTAACAGCCGAATCTACAATCTGCTCATTGATCACCGTTGGGCAATTATAATCAACCGAAAGTGTATCATACAAATAACCAATTCCATCCCAATTGTACGCTACAACATTAGCATCACTTGGGAATTTTTGTTTAGTTTGCCAAAAAATACACGGAAACATTCCATTCTCAGTCAATACCCTAGACGGTAATTCAGGCTTCTTAGAGCCCCAGTCGGTATATCCGTGCAACTCAGGACCTGCGCCCATTAAGTGCGACGCCCAGTTGACCGCACTAGAAGATGGCAACACAGAGCGCATCTCTAGGGTACTCATACCCCTCTCAGCCAATTCATTATAAGTCGGAAAATACTCCGGATATTCCCTGACAACCTCGGCCGAAAGTCCATCAAGTCCAATAATTACGACGTGCTCAACACCTTTAACTTGAGCCGTTGTTTGCGCCATCGACAACATTGCCAACGCAACTGTTAGCATTGCTAACACAAAGTTTTTTTTCATAATTCAATTTAATTTAAGGGTTTGTGTATTTAGTTTATAGTATCTTTTTTTACAACGAACATCGTCTCTCCAGCCATTTTCATCATAAACTCCTCACGTGCATACTCCTCCAAGAACTCCCTATTATCAATATTTTTAATCACCAAACTGTCTTGTCTAATCTTCTCAAGATAGAAATCACGCTCCTGCTCCAATACTGATATCTCAGCCTTTACAATATTCAACTGCCTAATACTATTCTTATCGAAAAACATAATCCACGCGAAAAACAATAACAAAAACAACACTATCAAATTGAAATTGGTTAACAAACCTGCCACCGATTTCTTCTTTTTATTCGAACTGCCCCACGACTCTTTGTCATTATTACTAGGGTCATTATCTATATTATATCTCATATTATTTCCACTGTCTATAAAAATGGTGGACGGGCGAATGCCCCTCACCTAAATTAATTTCTACCGCCGATGCTATCGCGTGATGCACATAATCGTGAGCTAATTGTACTGAATATTTTAAATCATAACCCAGAGCAATGTACGACGCTATCGCAGAACTCAATGTACACCCCGTTCCGTGAGTATTTCTCGTTTGGATAAATTCTGACGTGAACGCAAACTCTTCATCACCAAAAAATAACCTGTCAGTAACAGTATCACTGTTAATCATATGTCCGCCCTTCAGCAACAGCGCCCTACAACCTTTTGCTCGCAAAAACTCCCAAGGCGAATTGGCGCTATTCGTCAGTGCCACTGCTTCCGGTATATTGGGGGTGACTAGTGTTGCTCGCGGGATTAACTGGTTGATAATAACATCAATCGTCTCATTATTACTCAATTCATCACCTGAAGTAGCAACCAAGACTGGGTCTAGGATTACAGGAATTTCGGGGAAATCGGACAAGACATTGGCAACAAACGTGGCAATTTGGGCATTGGCAAGCATTCCAATTTTGATTGCATCAGCGCCGATATCGCTTAACACGCACCTAATTTGTTTCTCAATAATATCATTCGGGACAGTATGCACAGCTACAACACCCATAGTATTTTGGGCCGTAATTGCAGTGATAGCCGTTGAGGCGTAACACCCTAATGCAGCTGCAGTTTTGATATCAGCTTGTATTCCTGCTCCAGCACCGCTATCAGAGCCAGCAATGGTAAGGATACGTGGTTGTTTACTATTGTTTTGCATAGGAGCAAATATAATTAAAAATACTCTCATATGCAATCTTTTGCCTTTCTGTTTTTAAATAATCATCCTTAAAAAGTATGAATCTAATATTTTTTTACGCGATAAGATTAATGGATTGCCGATAGTGGAATAACATCACTATCAGTATACGGGCACAGCTACTCGATGATATGTAGTTAGGCGTGTGTGTGGTATTAGTGTTGGTATCGATGTTGGTACAAAACAAACAACCCAGCGCAAAGATTGCACTGGGTTATATATATTGTTTAGACGTTTGCTCAATGAATGAGTAGGTCTTGTTATTTTTGCATTTTAACGAGTGCTCTATTAGCAGCGTCAGGGGTAGAGAATTGAGGTTGAACAACGATTCTACCTTGGATATCGATAAGGCCAAATAGTCCTAGTCTTTCAACGATAGCGAGTCCTTCGCTAAAGTCAGAGATTTGGTCATATTCAGTTGGCACAAATTCTTGTCCTACGAGGTTAACGTATCCGTATCTTCCGTTTTTAGAAACTCTAGCGATACCGTTTGAGAATTCAGAAGCGTTATCATAGATACAAGGAACAACTTCTTCGCCAGTGTATGAAACGTAGCCAAATTTGCCATCACGTTCTGCGAATGCGAGTCCTTCTTCGTTAAAAGGGGCAAGTCCGACATAGATAGGCGGCGCAAGTGTAGTCCCAGCATTGTCGATAAAACCGAATCTACCGTCGATATACACGTGAGCTATTTTGTTATAGAATTCATAAATCCAGTCATAGATACAGGGTGCAAGTTCTATACCAGCAAGGTTGATAAGTCCAAGTTTTCCTCTTTTGGTAATTGTAGCAACACCATCTTCAAAGTCAGAGATATTGTCATAAATAGTACCAGCAACTTCTTTACCACGTCTTTCGATAAGGCCGTATTTCCCGTTACGTTTAACTTTAGCGATACCTTTCGAGAAGTTCCAGATAGAGTCATACGTAGGAGCAACGACTTCGCGTCCCATCACGTTGATAAGTCCGAAGCGTCCGTCTTTAGAGACTTTAGCGATACCATCTTCGAATTCACCGATGTGGTTATAAATAGGGTCAGCAAGGAGTTGGTGGTTAAGTCCAATTAGACCAAAACGCCCGTTTTGTTTAACAACGGCAACACCGTCTTTAAAAACGCTAACTGCCGCGTTGGTTTGAGCAAACGATGCAGAGATAGTCACAAGTAGGGTGAGCAGTAATGTAGAGATTATCTTCATATTAAGTATAATGATTGGTTAGATTTGTCTTATTGGTGCGAAGGTAGGTAATATTTTATTATTTACCAAGAAAAAAACAGTAAAAATATTAAAAGAGCATATTCTTCAGTGTAATATGCTCTAAATAATAGTAGGCTTAGTTTTCAGATTTCACAAGTTTCGCTCCTTCGGCGAAAGCTGCGATGTTGGCCGGAATCATATGGTGAGCGCGCTCAGGCAGAGATTTTTCAAGCCCTTTAGCAACGTGTTCTACTTCAACAATAGGGTTGACTTTGAGGAATGCTCCTAGTACAATCATATTGAATACTTTAGAGTTACCCGTTTTCGCAGCGTGCTCTGCAGCAGCAACGCTAAAAATCTTAACGTCAGTTCTTTGAGAAGGTTTTGTAATTCCATTAGGGTCATATAGTATAACACCTCCTGGCTTAACCAGTGGTGCAAACTTATCCATCGACTGCTGGTTGAGTATTATGGCCGTGTCAAAGTGGTGAATAACAGGCGAGCTGATTTTTTCGTCAGCAAGAATAACCGTAACGTTGGCTGTTCCACCGCGCATTTCGGGCCCGTATGAAGGCATCCAAGAGACTTCTTGCCCTCTCATAATTCCGGAGTATGCAAGAATCTTGCCCATTGAAAGGACTCCTTGCCCACCGAATCCAGCTATTATAATTTCTTCTTTCATAGTATCTGTATTTTTTAATATTAAATATTTTTAATGTCACCAAGAGGATATTCAGGGAACATATGTTCCTCCATCCATTTGTTGGCTGCAACGGGCGTCATTTTCCATCCCGAGCTGCAGGTAGCAACTATTTCGACAAACGATGTCCCTTTTCTTTGTAGCGAGTTTTCAAAAGCAAGTTTAATAGCTTTTTTGGCTTTTCTGACAGCTGCCATAGTGTGCACAGATTGTCTTGTAACGTATTTCACACCGTCAAGTTGTGCAACGATATTGCCCATTTTGTAGGGAAATCCGTGAAGTTCAGGGTCACGTCCGTATGGCGAAG